>NZ_JBFHDW010000046.1:0-11732 GCF_041584535.1 Actibacterium sp.
CGCCGGGGTCAACGCCTTTGGCTTTGGCGGCATCAACACCCATGCCATTCTGGAAGAAGCGCCGCAAATCGGCGCCGGGCCGTCGTCGGCGACCTGGCCCTGCGAATTGATCGTGATGTCGGCGGACACGCCTCAGGCCCTTGCCGCCAAGGCCGACGCCCTGCGCGCGACGCTGGCCGAGCGGCCGGAAATTCTGGTCTCGGAAGTGGCTGCCGCCCTGGCCGCCGAAGCCGGGACCGGGGCCAGCCGTCTGGCGCTGACCGCTGACTCGCTTGCCGATCTGGACAGCAAGCTGGGCAAAGCGTCCGAGCGGCTGTCCAAAGGCCGCGGCAAGTTCCAGATGCGCTCGGGCATTTTCGCGTCGGATGAACGGATCGACGGCAAGATGGCCTTCGTGTTTCCGGGCGAAGGCGCGCAATATCAGGGGATGCTGGGCGACGTTCTGATTGCCTTCCCCGAGGCCCGCAACTGGTTCGATTTCTGGGATGGCATCTATGGCGACAGCCGCCCGATCGCGCCCAGCACCTGCGTATTCCCGCCGCCCTCGACCCTGTCGCCAGAGATGTCCGAACGGCTGGAAAAGGCGCTGTTCGGGCTGGAAGTCGGGTCCGAGTCGGTCTTTGTCGCCAGCCAGTCTCTGCTGGCGGTCACCGAACGTCTGGGCCTGCGCCCCGACGCGATGGTCGGCCATTCCAGCGGCGAACACAGCGCCCTGCGCGCGGCCGGGGTGATCGGCGGCGATGACTGGGACGGGCTGAAAGCGCGGATTCTGGACCTGAACCGTCTGTATCAACAGATGGAAGAGGTCGGCGCGGTTGCGGCGGGGGCGCTGTTGACCGTCGGCGCGATCGACCGCACCCGCATTCTTGAAATCGCCGAGGCCGACGACATTCATCTGGCGCTGGACAATTGCCACCACCAATCGGTGCTGTATGGCACCCGCGCGCGGATGGAGGAAATCGCCACCCTGCTGCGGGCCGAGGGCGGGCTTTGCGCCTTCCTGCCGTTTGACCGGCCCTATCACACCTCGCTGTTCGCGCCGGTCGCCAAGATGGTCGAAGGCGTCTATGCCAGCATGGAATTCCACCCGCCCAAGCTGCCGCTTTATTCCTGCGCTACCGCGCAGCCAATGCCGCAGGACGTGGCCGAGATTCAACGCCTTGCCGCCGAACAGTGGCAATCGCGGGTGCGGTTCACCGAAACCGTGCAGGCGATGTATGACGACGGCGTGCGGCTGTTTGTCGAAATCGGTCCCTCGGCCAATCTGACCGGCTTTATCGAGGACGTGCTGAAAGGCACCGACGCGCAGGCGCTGCCGCTGGATTCGCGTCGTCGGCCCAGCCTGCAAACCCTGCTGCAAACCATGGGTCGGTTGTGGCTCGCCGGGCGCGATGTCGCGCTTGCGGCGTTGTTTCAGGACCGCGACATTACCCCGACCGATCTGGCAACCCCGGCCAAGCCCAGCCGTGCGCGGGTGTTCGACAACACGCTGCAACTGGTGCGCCTGACCGAAGACGAGGTCGCGCCGCTGCGGGCCCGGTTTGACGCGCTGCGGCCCGAAATCACCGTGCCGATGGACCAGCCCGAGGCCGAGCCGGTTCTGACCGAACATTTTGCCCTGATGCAGCAATTCCTTGGGATGCAGGAACACGTGCTGAGCAGCAGTTTTGGCGACATGCACCAGATCGAACCCGAGGCGCCGCTGCATTTCCTGCACCGGGTGCTTGAACTGGATGAAAACCACCTGATCGCCGAATGCGATGTCGATCTGGAAACCGACCAGTTCCTGCGTGACCACGTTCTGTATTGCACCGAAGTCTCGGATCTGGACCCGTCGCGTGTCGGTCTGCCGGTCGTGCCTTTGGCCGTCAGCATGGAAATGCTGGCCGAGGCCGCGGCGGCGCTGGCGCCCGATCTGACGGTGCTGCGTCTGGAACAGGTGCGCACCTATGACTGGGTGCTGGTCGAAGACGGGTTCGACACCCTGACGATCGAGGCCACCCGCCTGACCACCGGCAGCGAAGAGGCCCGGTTTAACGCCCGCGTGCGGCGCGGCGAGTCGACCCTGATGGAGGCCAATGTGGTTCTGGGCACCGCCCAGCCCGATGCCGGGTTCACCTTGCCACCGCTTCAGGCGCCGCTGGCGCCGGTGTGGCGGGACGAGGATCTCTATACGACCGGCATGTTCCACGGGCCGCTGTTCCACGCGATCTCAAGTCTGAGTGCCTGGGATCAGGGCGGGCTGGACGCGGTGATGGCGGATACGCCGCTGGATGATTTCTCGCCCGATATGCCGAATGCGACGCTGATCCTGAACCCGGCGCTGCTGGATGCGGTCGGGCATATCACCGCGTTCTGGATCGCGCAGGGCATGGGCACGGATTTCAGCTCGTTCCCGTCCAGCATCGAACGGATCGACCTGTTCGATGCCCGGCGCGAGGACACTGCCGGTTTCCGCATCGGCGGCCGCGTGGCGTTCGAAGGCGGCACTGACGGGCCGCGCTATCTGTGTGGCGATTTCACCTGCGCCACGCCCGACGGCGCACCGGTTCTGGCGGTGCGCGGCTGGCGCGACCGGTTTTTCGAAGTGCCGCACAGCTTTTATCATGCCCGCTACAAGCCGCGCGATGGCTGGTACGGGCAGGATCAAAGCGCGCTGTTCGCGGTCTTGCCCGAGGCCGGTCTGGTCTGGTCGGTTCCGGCCTTTCCCGCCGGGTTCCTGAATGACGCGGGCGGCATCTGGCGCCGGGTTCTGACCCACACCGTGCTGACCCCGGATGAACGCGCCGCGTTTCTGGCCCTGCCGCCCCGTGCCGCCAGGCGCGAAGATTGGCTGGTTGGCCGGATCGCCCTGAAAGAGGCGACGCGAGCCTGGATCGACCGGCATTATGGTCTGCTGCTGTTGCCCGCGGATATCGAAATCGGCGTGACGCCTGACGGCAAACCCTTCGCCACTGGCGCGGGCCTGTCGGCGCTTGGCCCGATGCCGGAACTGTCGTTGACCCATACCGGCGGACAAGCCTTGGCCGTTGCGGCGGCGCCGGGCGTGTCGGTCGGCATCGACATGGAGCGCGTCGGCCGTATTTCTACGCCGGACCTGATGGCCGGGGCGTTCTCGGACGCCGAGCAGGCGATCGCGCTGGCGGGCGAGGCCACGGACGAACGCGCCATGCGGGTCTGGTGCGCGAAAGAGGCCGCGGCCAAGATGATCGGCGTCGGCCTGACCGCGCGCCCGCGCCGCTTTGCCTTGCGGACGCTGGACGTGGCAGGCAATCAGGCCATCGTCGATGCGCCGGAACAGCAAAACATCCACGTCAGCCAATGCCGCGATGGCGATATGATCCTTGCCGTCGCCTTTGCCGGCACCTGAAAACAAAAACGGCCGCCCAATCACCGGGTGGCCGTTTCTTCGTCAGATCTGGCGGATGCTCAGTCCGGATCGTGCCCGATCAGCACCTCAAACCCGGTATGGCTGCCGTCAAAGGCATTTTTCGAGCGTTTGATCCGGGCAAGGAACTGCATCAGGTTGGCGTGGTTGCTGGTGCCGACCGCCAGACCGATGCTGGTCGAGCACAGCGTGCGAATGCCGGTTGAGGCCGGGTTGCCACAGCCATCGGACAGGATCATTTCCCATTCTTCGCCATCCTTGCTGGCCCAAAGCTGATAGCCGCCGATGATTTCCCGTCCCTTGTTCAGGGCCTCGACCGGTTCCCAGTTGTGGGTGCCGATATAGAACACACCGTCATGTTCACACATCGACCAGACGATCGAGTTGAACGGATCGTCCAGACCCGGCCCCATCGCCGAAAGCGGAATTTTCAGACCATCGGGGGTAAAGCGGGCCTCGCCAAAGATCAGATCCCAGCTGCCATCGTCATGGACGCGGATCAGCTCGGCTGCGGCGGGGCCGATGTCGTGGGCCTTGTCATAGCCAAAGCCGGTGATCCCGCCGCCGACATAGAGCGCACCGTTGAATTCGGCCATCGCGGCAGTGGCAAAGTTCTGGGCATAGCGGAACCCGCCGAACGCCAGAACCTTTTCCCATTTGTAGGGCGCTTTGCCTTTGGCGTCGGTGCGCCACAGCTCCATCCCGGTGACCGGGTTGCCGGTGCCGGCATAGACATAGTTTTTGGTCGCCGCGAGCGAGAAGATCGCGCGGTTGCCGTCTTCGCCAAAGCCGATCTCGCAAGCGTCCTGCCACTTGCCCGAGGCCGGGTCGGTGCTGACATAGATCCGGGCCTCGGGGGCAAGGTTGCGGTCGATATATTCGTTGGTGATCGTGCCGACGGGGGCGACGAATACCTTGTCCTTGAACGCGGTCAGGCCGCGGAAGGACAGAACCTCGTCATTGCCAAAGCCGGGTTCGCCGACGATTTCAAAGGTCTTGCCATCCTCGGACCGCAGGATCGTGCCGCCGGTCCGCGACAGGGTCGCCACATACAGGCACGGGGCCTTGTCGCTTTTGCCCTTGAACACCAGCATTGAACGAAAACCGAATTCGCGCGCCATAAAGTCTTCGGGGGTGCGCGATTTCAGCCGGTCGGTGACTTTGCTTTCGACCCCGACGAATTGCACGTCGGGCACCGAGGCGCGCTCGGTGGTTTCGATCAGCTCGGGCTCATAGACCGTGGTCCATTCGCGGGTTTTCAGATTATAGGCCATGATGCGCGGCAAGGTGTCTTCGCCTGCGGTCGAGGGCGAGGTCGCCCCGACATACAGGCTGTCACCAAAGGCCGCCATCGAATGCGCGATCGCGTTATGCGCGCGCCCGAGGCCTTTCTTGGCGATGAATTCGAACTGTTCGGTGGCCAGAATGTCGCCCATGGTTATTGATACCCGAATTGATTGGCCAGTTTGACGACCGGTCGTGTGAAATGTTCGCCTGGACGCCAGTCGATCGCGTCATCAAGGCGCGGCTCGGAAATCTTCTGCATCCGTTCGCGGTCGAGGTTGGGATTCTTCAGAAAGTTGGGGTCGTTGCCATAGGGCGCGCCTTCGGGGCCGACGCAGGCATAGGGTGAATTCTCGGGGTGCAGCATCTCTTCGATCGCATCGGGGCCATCGTCGATATCCAGCCATTGCGCGATCTGCGGCAGATAGGTGTAGGGGTCGGTCATCAGCCACTCGCCCTTGATCCGCATATACTGCCCGGTGGGCAGGGTCGCGCCGAAATCGGCGGCGTTCTGATTACAGCGCAGCCACAGCTGTTCGGGGTCCAGCAAGGTGCGGCCGCCCGTGCGCTTGCCATAGTTCTTGTGCAGTTCCAGAACCGATTTCCCGGTGGCGCGGGGATGGCGGACGAGATGCAGAAAGCTGGCCTGGGGAAAGTTGCTGTACATCCGCTCAAGCGCGTTCGGCATCAGCGTCAGGCTGGGGCTTTTCTCGACCAGAATCTTGTCGCCCACGGCTTCCTGAATAAAGTCGAACACCTTGCGCGTTGGCCAATGAGCGTTCTTGATGGTCCATTGCCGGGCGCTGACGATGGTTTCTTCGGTCTGCTTGCCTTCGACCAGTTCCGCGATCGTGCGCAGGATGCCATCATGGCCCAGCGGCAGAACATGCCCCAGCGCATTCCACGCCTCGCCCAGCGTGTCACCCAGAAACAGGTTCAGTTCCGGCAGGCCATAGGTCTGAGGATGCTGGCCCAGAATCGAGCCCGTAACCGAACTGAAGCTCCGGGGAGCAGACAAAAGAAATAATGGTTCTGGCATGAAGTTTCCCAAGGTCTGGAGAGCAAACCGCTGTGGCGCGTCGTATGGTGTTTCGAACGGGGTCAATCTATCGGTGGGTCAGTGGAGTTGCCAGTATTTTCTGGCGTTTTTTCCGGTTGGCGCCGTCTCGCTGATGTGAAGGCAGTTTGATTGCGCTCTTGCCTGATCGTTGTTACCGTGTTGCAAAACTGGATGAAAATATCACGGTTCAGGAAATGCCGAACCCGGCTTTCTCAAGGGAATTGAGGCAAAACCAATGTCAAAACTTACATCAATCACCGCAGCAATCGGCCTTGCCGTCGTGCTGTCGGTTTCCGGGTGTCAGACCGCGACCAGCGGCCCCATCCGGGATGCAATCAAGGCGCGGCGCGACGCGAAATCGGATGTGGTTTCGGTCGCTCCGGGGCTGGATCTGTATTCGATCGTTCATGGCGGCATCACCCGCACATTTTATGTGCATGTGCCGGATAATTTCGACTCGTCGGCCAACAAGGGGGCGGTGTTCGCCTTTCATGGCGGGCAGGGCACCGGCGACAAGACGGCCGCAACCTCGGGCCTGCCGGCTGCGGCGGACCAGATGGGCTTTGTCGCTGTCTTCCCGAATGCCGGCGACGGGCGCCAGTGGAATGACGGGCGCGAGACCACGACCTCCAAAATCGACGATGTCGGCTTCGTCCACGCAATCATCAACCTGCTTGAGGACGATCTGGGCGTGAACCGCAACCACATCTTTGCCACCGGTATTTCGAACGGCGGCATGATGGTTCAGCGTCTGGCCTGTGATGACACCCGCGATTTCGCAGCGTTCGCGGTGATTGCTGCCAATATGCCCAGCAATCTGCTGCCGGTCTGTAAACCCAGCCGCGCCGCTCCGATCATGTTCTTCAACGGCACGACCGACCCGCTGATGCCGTTCGATGGCGGGGTGATCAAAAGCTCGAAACTGTTGGGGGCCGGGGCCGGTGGCAACGTGGTGTCGAACGCCGAAACGATCGCGTTCTGGACGTCGGTCAACCATTGCGGCGGCGAAAGCAAAACCTCGCTGCCGGATCGGGTGAATGACGGCACCACGGTTGTTCAGCGCACGTTCAGCTGTTCGGGGTCCGAGGTGATTTCTTATCTGATCGCCAATGGCGGCCATACATGGCCCGGCGCGGATCAGCGCGAGATGCGCGTGACGGGTAAAATCACCAAAGACCTGTCCGCTACACCGACCATGTTGAGCTTTTTCCGCAGATATGGTCTGTGACAGCGCACCGCGCCCGAAATCGGGCGCGGGCTTTATCTGGATGATCTGATTGACTGCGACGACTGAAATGAACGCCGGTGGCGATACTCTTGCGCGACCGGTCTTTGTTTTGGCCGGGCCATTCTGCCATGGCGCGCATCTGACCGCGATGCTGGGGCGGAATCCGGGGGCGTATGGCCTGCCGGAAACCAACCTGTTTCTGCAAAAGACCCTCGACGGTTTGCTGCGCGATCTGACCGGGGCGCGCGGGTCGCAAATACATGGGTTGATCCGGGTGCTGGCGCATCTCTTGACCGGCGAGCAAACGGTGCTGTCGGTCGAAGCCGCCCGTCGCTGGCTGTTCGAACATCTGCACTGGCCGACCCATTGGGTGTTCGATTTCCTGCGCGCCAAGGTTGCGCCGTTGCGTCTGGTCGAGCGCGTGACGCCGACCGTGCTGGAGGCCGACGCCCGCGAACGCCTGATCGCCCGCTACCCGGACGCGCAATTCGTCCATATCACCCGCCACCCGCGCAGCCACGGCAAGGCGGCGCTGAAAGACGGCGGCGCGGTGGTGACCCTTTTGGGCGGCTTCGATGAATCCGTGACCCCGCATGTTCTGGACCCGCAATACCTGTGGCTGCGGGCCGAATATGCGATCGAAACCATGACCGGGGCCTTGCCCGAGGGGCAGGTTCTGACCATTCACAGCGAAGACCTGCTGACCGACCCCGATGCCACGCTGACGCGGATCTGCGACTGGCTGGGGTTGCCGTCGGACGCGGCCGCGCTTGAGCGGATGAAGCACCCCGAGGCCTCGCCCTTTGCCCATCCCGGCCCGCTGGGCGCGTTGATGGGGGACGATGCCGATTTTCTGGCCAACCCGGCTTTGCCTGTCCCGGATCCCGAGACCCGGCTTGACGGCCCGCTGCCGTGGCGCCCCGATGACGCCGGTTTCTCTGAGCACGTGACGTCGCGTGCGAAAAAAATGGGATACAGCTGAGCGCCCGAAATTTGGGCGCCTAGTCGTCGGATGTGCTTTGAAAACGGTCCAGAACGTCGAGTTCGTCCATGAAGATCGCCATCAACGCCCCCAGAACATCGACGCGATAGGTCAGATCACGACGCCGGGCCTCGATCTCTTCCTTGGTGGACGAGGTTGAGATCGGGCTGTCGCCCAATTCGATCAATAGCGGATTATTAAGGAATTCCTGCACATAGCGCAGTTGCTGCTGGCGCTCTTCCTGCTGATGCATCAAGTCCTGAAAGCTCATGCCGCCTGAGGGCGTGGAGTCGTCCAATTCCTTGGGGTTTTTCGAGTCATTCTGCACGGAAAACGATCCATCCTTAATCATCGCCGGTAACATAGGGGGCTTGATAGGCAGTGTCGACGCACTTACGTCAAATTTTGAGCTTATATTCAGTCGGCGGTTGCTCGTCCCTTGCGTCGGATGATAGATGTCTCTGCGACTGCAAACTGGTCCTTCGCTGTGCCTGAAAAAGGGGCGGGAAAAGCCGCCGGAATGCGTGAGGAATTGTTAAGGAATTAGGAGTTACGGTGTAATGAGCGTTTTGATGATTGGGCTCGACGGGGCCACGTTTACGCTGCTGAATATGTTTTGCGAGCAAGGTGTGACTCCGTTCCTCAAGTCACTGATCGACGGCGGCACCAAGGCCGGCCTGATGTCGACCCGCAACCCGCTGACACCGCCGGCATGGACCTCGATGACCACGGGCCGCAGCCCCGAGGCACACGGCATCTATGACTTTCTGCGCCCGTCGTTCCTGAACGATGGCAGCGTCTATCTCAAGGTCAACGACAGCCGCTATAACCACAGCGAAACCCTGTGGTCGATGGCCAACCGGGGCGGCCTGCGCGCCACCGCGCTGAACTTTTACGGCCATGCGCCGGCGCCCAAGATCGACGGCTATGTGATCTCGGGCTTTGTGCCGTGGAAATACCTGCGTCAGGGCATCCACCCGGCGGGCCTGTTCGACGAGATCAAGGGCCTGAACACGCTGGACTACAAGAACCTCGGCATGGATATCGGCGAGGAAAAGAAATGCGTGCAGGGCCTTCTGGAAGGCGAGCACGAGGACTGGATCGAACTGCAGAATGTGCGCGACGCCGCATGGGCCGACGTGACCTGCATGTTGATGAACAAGGACCGCACCGACATCACCGCGGTGGTTCTGGATGGTCCCGACAAGATTCAGCACCTGTTCTGGCGCTTCCTCGATCCGGAATATGCTTCGGAAGACGATGACGAATGGGTTGAGGAAATGCGCGCCCGCTCGATCGACTTCTACCGCGGCATGGATGAAAACATCCGCAAAATGGTCGAAGCCGCCGGTCCTGACACCGATGTGCTGATCGTTTCGGATCACGGCTTTGGCCCGACGACCGAAATCTTCTATGTCAACGAATGGCTGTCGCGGAATGGCTATCTGACCTGGTCGAACGTCGCCGAGAACGATGATGTCGGGCAGTTGACCGCTGAAAAGATCAAAGACCATCTGGGCATGATCGACTGGAAGAAAACCAAGGCTTTCAGCCCGACCCCCAGCAGCAACGCGATCTATCTGAAGAAAGACTTCGGCAATGGCGTTGGTGTGACCGAGGACGACTATCTGGATTTCTGCCTCAAGCTGCGCGACGAGCTGCTGAACATCACCGACCCGGTCAACGGCGAGAAAATCGTCACCGCCGTCGATCTGAACAAGATGCGCGGCACCGGCTTTGTCGAGCCGTGCCCGGACCTGACCCTGCACCTGCGCGACGGTGGCTTCGTGTCGATCCTGCATGCCGACGAAGTGCTGAAACAGCGCGAGCATCCCGATGGCACCCACCGCCCCGAAGGCGTGTTCATCGGCTATGGCCCCAGCTTTGAGCAGGGCAAGCATGTCGATGCTCTGAACCTGCTGGATATGACGCCGCTGATGCTGACCCTGCTGGGTCTGCCGGTGCCGAACGATCTGGAAGGCCGGGTGCCGCTTGAGGTGCTGAAAGGCGACCGTGAGGTCAAGAAAGCGGCTAAGACCGTGACCGTGGAAACCGCCGAGGATGACAACGAGCCGACCGAGGAAGAACGCGAGGCCCTGCTGAAGCAGATGAAAATCCTAGGCTATATGGACTGATCCAGTGACGCGTATGGCGGACCTCTTCCGGCGGATGTCGGAGAGGCCGCCGCGCTTTGCGGATCGGGATGGCACGCGCACATGGCGACACTGAATCTGCCAGATGTCCAGCTAAGCTATCAGCAGCTTGGCCAAGGCGTGCCGGTGACGCTGATTCACGGTCTCGGCACCAATATGGCGTTTTGGTATCTGGGGCCGGGCCGGCTGATGATGCAGCAGGCGCAATTGCTGATCTATGATCTGCGCGGCCACGGGGCCAGCTCGATGCCGCCCTCTGGCTATACGCTGGACCGGATGGTTGCCGATCTGGCGGCACTGCATGACGCTTTGGGCATCACCCAGACCCATCTGGTCGGCCACAGCTACGGCGCGCGGGTGGCGCTGGCCTATGCCGCGCAATATCCCGAGCGGGTCAAATCCCTGACCGTCGCCGATACCCAGATCCGCAGCCTGCAACCGCCGATGACCTTGGCCGAGTGGCCCTATTGGAGCCGTTGGAAGGCCGATCTTCTGGCCGCTGGCGCCCAAGGCCTGCCGGATGATGACGAATTGATCGACTTCCGTCTGCTGGCCGATCTCAGTCAGCACATGGGGGGCGGGCGCGGGGCCAAAGGCGGGGCTGCGCCCAAACGGCGCATCAATATGAACTCGCGCCGGATGGGCGAACGCGGGCAAAAGCGCTGGGAAACCCTGCTGGCGGAAACCACCGCCAAGGCCGAGCTTCAGGACGAAGGCGCGCTGGATGAACAGACCCTGTCGGCGATTCAGGTGCCGACGCTGTTGATGTATGGCAAGCTGTCCCATTGCGTGCCGACCTCGGATATTCTGCTGGACCTGATGCCCAACAGCCGCCGGGTGCTGATCCCCGAGGCCGGGCATTTCTTTCCCGTGGTCAAGCCGCGCCTGTTCGCGCGGTCCTTTGCCGGGTTTCTGGCGGTGACCGGCGAAACCGCTGATGGCACTGGCCCCGGTGGGCAACGGGTGCGCCTGCGCCGCCGTCCGCTGCAACGGGCCCGCCGTCGCGCCGGGGACGCATTGTGAGCGCGCGCGCCGTCAGCGTCGTAACCGGCGGCACCAGCGGCATCGGTCAGGCGCTGGCCATTGCCTTTGCCCGTCGCGGCGATCACGTGGTGGTCGTCGGTCGCAATCCCGAACGTCTGGCCGAGACCGCCCGCCTGTTGGCCGAGGCCGGTCCGGGGCGCCATCTGGCGCTGTCCGGCGATGTCGGCAAGCCCGAGGACATGACTGCCATGGCGCGCGCCTGTTCCGATCATTTCGGCCGGGTCGATGTGCTGGTGGCCTCGGCCGGGATCGGCGCCTCCGAGGGCGACGCCCGCCGTCTGCCGCCGCCGACCAAGGATCTGGCGCTGTCGGAATGGCAAACCGTCGTCGATGTGAACGTGCATGGCGTGTTTCTGGCCAATATGGCGGTCTTGCCGATGATGAAGGCGCAAGGCAGCGGCGCGATCGTGAATATCTGTTCTTCGACAACCCCTTACGGGTTGCGGGGCCGGCCCTTGGCCCCGGCCTATTGTGCGACGAAATTCGCCATGGCGGCCTTTACCCGCGCCCTGGCCGATGACGTGGCCGCCGATGGGATCAGCGTCAGCGCCGTCTATCCGGGGTCGGTCAAAACGCCGCTGATCGAGAACACC
>NZ_JBFHDW010000047.1:0-11566 GCF_041584535.1 Actibacterium sp.
ACGATCGTGCCGCGCCGGATGTCCCACAGAACCGGCACCGTGACCCGACCGGATACGCCGGGGGCCGCGCGGGTATAGACATCACGCAGGAACTTTTCGCCGAACAGGCGGTCACCGGTGGCGCCGTCGAAATCGGTGTCAAAGGTCCAACCATCGCTGAGCATATCAGGGTGAACAACCGAGGCCGAGATATGGTTCTCCAGCCCCTTGAGGCTGCGGAAAATCATCGTGCGATGGGCCCATGGGCAGGCATGCGAGACATACAGATGATAGCGCCCGCTTTCAGCGGCGAAACCACCTTCGCCGCTGGGGCCGGGGCGACCATCGGGCGTGATCCAGTTGCGAAACCCTGCGGTGGTGCGCTGAAACCGGCCACCATTTGCAGAGGTGTCATACCACTGTGAACTCCATTTGCCATCGATGAGAACGCCCATACGCCTGCTCCTGTCTTTGCTGGGACAGGATGTAATCGCTATTCGCAGGTGCGGCTATTCGGCATCAGCGCGCACTGAGTCTGCGCAGATGCACCAAGGAAATTCGGGTCCGCGACCAAGGTATTCTTGACGGATTAGGGGTGAACGGTGTTTTTTATAGGAAGGGATGGGGGAAGAAATGTCGGATTTTCTACCAAAGGAAGTGCGCGAGGGTCTGGAGCTGGCCCGCAAGGCCGCTCAGAAAAAGAAAAGCCGCCTCAGGGTCGAGGCCGGGAGCGAAAGCTATCGCATCCTGCGGTTCTGGTCGGGGGGCTTTGCTTTGGACGCGGAAACCGCCCCGCATCTGCGCGGGCTGGTCGATGTCTATGACGGCGGGCGGCACCTGTATCAAGCGCTGATCGTCGCCTCGTCAGAAGAGGCGGGCGAGCTGATTTTCGAATTCAAACGCAACACCGCCGCGACAGACAAGGCACCGCTGGATTATTATCGCGACCCGCAGACGCCGATTGCCTTGTTGCGCTGAACGACGTTCACTGTAAATCTCTGAACGCCTGTTGCAGGCGTTCGACCGCCTCGGCCACGCGGGCGCGCGGGGTGGCAAAATTGAACCGCAGGAACGTTTCGCCGCCGGTGCCGAAGGTCGCGCCGTAATTGACCACCACCCGCGCGTCGCGTTCGACCCGGCGGGTGAATTCCTCGGCGCTCATGCCGGTATCGGCGAAATCGACCCAGGCCAGATAGGTGGCCTCAAGCGGCATGGATCTGACGCCGGGGATCTGCGACAGCCCCTGATCCAGCAGTTGCCGGTTGCCATCCAGATAGGTGATCAGCTCATCGACATAGGCGGCGCCTTCGGGCGAATAGGCCGCCGTTGCCATATGCAGGCCAAAAGCGTTGGGCGCCAGTCCCAGCGCCGCCATCCGGGCACCAAAGCGGGCGCGCAAGGCTCGGTCGGGAATGATGACATTGCCGGTGTGGCATCCGGCGATGTTGAAGGTCTTGGTGGTGGCGGTCATCATCACCAGCCGGTCGAGGATCGATGGGTCGGCCAGCGGCATCGGCAAATGTTTGTGGCCCGGCATGATCAGGTCGTGATGGATCTCGTCCGAGACAAGGATCAGGTCGTGACGCTTGCAGAAATCAGCGACGCCTTGCAGTTCGCTCTGGCTCCAGACCCGGCCGCCGGGATTGTGCGGCGAGCACAGGATCACCAATTTCTCGGCCCCGGTCATCAGCGCGTCATAGGCGTCAAAGTCCATCTCGTAACGGCCATCAGTGTTGACCAGTGGGCATTCGACGATCTTGCGCCCTGCGGCGCGGATCACCCGGCCAAAGGCGTGATAGACCGGCGTGAACAGAACCACGCCATCGCCGGGATCGGTAAAGGTGTCGACGCACAGCGCCGCGCCGTTCACCAGCCCGTGGGTCGAGAAAATCCACTCGGGCTGAACCTGCCAGCCGTGGCGGGTCTGCATCCACCAGCAGATCGCGTTCTGATAGTCGCTTTCATCGCCGAAATACCCGAACACCCCGTGATCGACCATCGCCTGCACCGCGTTCGCCACGCAGGCGGGCGGGCGAAAGTCCATGTCGGCCACCCACATGGGAATCGCGTCGGGGTCGGTGATGCCATAGACGGCCTCGATCTTGTCCCATTTGGAGGAATGCGTGCCGCGGCGCTGGATAATCTCGTCAAAATTCATGCGGGTCTCCTTGGTCTTGGGGCAAGCTATCCCGTCAGACGTCGGTTGCAAGGCATAAGCGACGATAAGCAACATTGCGAAAGCCCGCGTCTTGCCCTAAATCCACGGCCATGACGATACGACCGATCCTGATCCACCCCGACCCGCGCCTGAAAACGGTGGCCTCGCCCGTTGGTGACATCACCGATGAGCTGCGCCAACTGGGTCGTGACATGCTGGAAACCATGTATGACGCGCCGGGCATCGGGCTGGCTGCGCCGCAAATTGGCGTGCTTAGCCGTGTGCTGGTGATGGATTGCATCAAGGAAGAAGGCGCCGCGCCGCGCCCGATGATCCTGTTCAACCCGGAAATCACCTGGTCGTCCGAGGATGTCAGCACCTATGAAGAGGGTTGCCTGTCGATCCCCGACCAATATGCCGAGGTCGATCGCCCCGCCGAGGTCGAAGTGCGCTGGATCGACGAAAACGGCGCGCCGCGGGAAGAGCATTTCAAAGGCCTGTGGGCCACCTGTGTGCAGCACGAGATCGACCATCTGAACGGCAAGCTGTTCATTGACTATCTCAAGCCGATGAGGCGCCAGATGATCACCCGAAAGATGCAGAAACTGAAACGCGAGCGGACACGCCCGTGACCTCGCGCCCGTTCGTTCCGTGGCCCGACAAGCGCCTGCGCACCGTCGCCGCGCCGGTCGAGTCGGTGACGGACGAGATTCGCGCGATCTGGGATGACATGGTGGAAACCATGGATGCGATGCCCGGTTACGGGTTGGGCGCGCCGCAGATCGGGGTGATGCTGCGGCTGGCGGTGGTCGATTGCTCGGACACGCGCGGCAAGGCGATCCGCATGGCGAACCCGGAAATCCTGCATGCCTCGGTCAAGCTGCGCGAGCATGAAGAAGCCTCGCCGAATCTGCCGGGCATGTCGGCGGTGATCGAACGCCCCCGCGCCGTGACCGTGCGGTTTCTGAACGCGACGGGCGAGGTCGAAGAGCGCGATTTTGTCGATCTCTGGGCCACTTCGGTGCAGCACCAGATCGACCACCTGAACGGCAAGATGTATTTCGATCACCTGTCGCGGCTGAAACGTGACCGGCTGTTGAAGCGGGCCGAAAAGCTCAGGAGAGGCTGATGCGCGTCGTGTTCATGGGCACGCCCGAATTTTCGGTGCCGGTTCTGGATGCGCTTGTCGCGGCCGGGCACGAGATCGCCTGCGTCTATTGCCAGCCGCCGCGCCCGGCGGGGCGGGGCAAGAAAGACCGCCCGACGCCGGTTCATGCCCGCGCTGAGGAACTGGGTCTGATGGTGCGGCACCCGGAAAAGCTGCGTGATGCCGGGACGCAGGCCGAATTTGCCGCGCTGAACGCCGATGTGGCGGTGGTGGTGGCTTATGGCCTGATCCTGCCGCAGCCGGTGCTGGACGCGCCGCGCTTTGGTTGCCTGAACATTCATGCCTCGCTGTTGCCGCGCTGGCGCGGTGCGGCGCCGATTCACCGCGCGATCATGGCGGGCGACGCCGAGACCGGCGTCTGCATCATGCAGATGGAGGCTGGTCTGGACACGGGTCCGGTTCTCATGCGCCAGACCACCCCGATCGGGGCCGAAGAAACCACGGCACAGCTGCATGACCGCCTGTCCGACATGGGCGCGGCCCTGATTGTCGAGGCTTTGGAAAACCTGCCCAACCTGACGCCCGCGCCGCAGCCCGAACAGGGCGTGACCTATGCCACCAAGATCGACAAGGCCGAGGCGCGGATCGACTGGACCGCCCCGGCGGCCGAGGTTGATCGCAAGATCCGTGGCCTGTCGCCCTTTCCCGGCGCATGGTGCGAGATCGCGGGCGAGCGGGTAAAACTTCTGCGCTCGCGCCTGACAGCGGGGACCGGCGCGCCGGGGCAGGTTCTGTCGGGACTGACCATCGCTTGCGGTATTGGCGCGGTCGAGGTGCTTGAGGCGCAGCGCCCCGGCAAGCGTGCGATGCTGGCGGACGAGTTCCTGCGCGGATTTGACTTGCCGGACCGGGTGGATTGACCCCCGGCTTTCGGTCATAGTGTCGGTATGAGCGTTTTATTTCTTATCATCATCGGCGCCGCTGCCGGTTTCATCGCCACCCGGATGATGAAAGTCGAGGCGGATCTGATCACCACCATCGTCATCGGCATTGCCGGGGCGTTGCTGGGCGGACTGATCCTGCGGGTGCTGTTGGTGATGACCGGAATGGCCGCCGGGTTTGTCGGCGCGATCCTTGGGGCGGCACTGCTGATCTGGGCCTATCAGACCTATATCCAGCGCAAGTGATCAGCGCGGCGGGCGAGGCCGGTAAACCGGCAGGGTCCAGCCAAACACCATGCTGCCAGCGCGCAGGATGAACGTCACCACTGCCGCCGCGATCAGCGCCACCGCCAGCGACAGATCGAATTGCAACGCCACCAGCGCCGAAAGCGCGCCTGCGAAAGCTGCGGTCGCGTAAAGCTCGCCCTGTTTCAGAACCAGCGGCACCTCGTTGCAGACGACATCGCGCATCAGGCCTCCGAAACAGCCGGTCGCCACGCCCATGGTCACGACGTTCACCGCGCGTGCCTCCATCGACAGCGCCACGCCGACCCCGGCCGAGACCGCAACCGCCAGCGCCAGCGCGTCCAGCCACAGGATTGCGCGATAGCGGCTTTCGAACAGGTGGGCGGTAAAGAACACCAGCACCGCCGCCCCTGCCGCCAGCAGGATATATTCCGGCGCCGAGACCCAGAACACCGGATCGCGCCCCAGAAGCAGATCGCGCAGCGTGCCGCCGCCAATGGCCGTCAGGCAGGCGACGAAGATAAAGCCGACGATATCCAGTTGGGCGCGGCTGGCGGTCAAGGCGCCGGTCAGGGCAAAGACCAGAACCGCAGCCAGATCCAGCGTATCGGTAAGGGTCATTGCCCGCCACCGGGCTTGAACGGTGCCATACCGGCGCGCGCCAGTTCGTCAGCGCGTTCGTTTTCGGGGTGGCCATCATGGCCTTTGACCCATTCCCACGTCACCCGATGGCGTTTTTGCGCCTCGTCCAGCCGTTGCCACAGCTCGACGTTTTTCACCGGCTTTTTGGCCGAGGTTTTCCAGCCGTTTTTCTTCCAGCCGTGAATCCAGCTGGTCACGCCGTTCTTCACATATTGGCTGTCGGTCACGATGGTGATCGCGGTGCCGCGCCCCAGGGTTTCCAGCGCGTTGATCGCCGCCAGCAGTTCCATGCGGTTGTTGGTGGTGTTGGCCTCGCCGCCGCTCAGCGCGCGTTCCTTCAGAACCCGTGCGCCGTCCTTGGCCTGCAACAAGGCGCCCCAGCCACCGGGGCCGGGATTGCCCGAGCAGGCGCCGTCGGTATAGGCGAAATAATCGGGCATCAGGCTGGTTTCCGCAGCACGCGCGGCACTTTGAATTCGATGTCTTCCTGCGCGGTCTCGACGATTTCCACCGTTAGCTCATACCGGTCGCGGAAGGCGTCGATCACCTCGTTCACAAGAACCTCGGGGGCGCTGGCCCCGGCGGTGATGCCGACGGCGCGGATGCCCTCAAGCGCGCGCCAGTCGATGTTCGCGGCCCGCTGCACCAGTTGGCTATAGGCGCAGCCTTGCGATTTGCCGACCTCGACCAGACGTTGCGAATTCGACGAGTTCGGCGCGCCGATCACCAACAGCGCGTCGATGCGCGGCGCGATGGCCTTGACCGATTCCTGCCGGTTGGTGGTGGCGTAACAGATGTCTTCCTTATGCGGCCCCACAATCGCCGGGAACCGGGCCTGAAGCGCGGCGACGATCCCGGCGGTGTCATCGACCGACAGCGTGGTCTGGGTGATGAAGGCCAGCTTTTCGGGGTCGCGCACGGCCAGGCCCGCCACGTCCTCGGTGGTTTCGACCAGCAGCACCTCGCCCTCGGGCAACTGGCCCATGGTGCCGATGGTCTCGGGGTGGCCAGCATGGCCGATCATCACCATTTGCAGGCCGTTCTGGTGGTGACGCTCGGCCTCGATATGGACCTTGCTGACCAGCGGGCAGGTGGCATCGACATAGATCATTTCGCGGCGCGAAGCCTCGGCCGGGACGGTTTTCGGCACGCCATGGGCGGAAAAGATCACCGGGCGGTCATTGGGGCAATCGTCCAGGTCCTCGACAAACACCGCGCCCAGATCGCGCAACCCGTCGACGACGAATTTATTGTGGACGATTTCATGGCGCACATAGACCGGCGCCCCCCATTTCTGAATCGCCATCTCGACGATTTTGATCGCCCGGTCGACACCGGCGCAGAACCCGCGCGGGGCGGCAAGATAGAGGGTCAGCGGGGGCTTGGTCATCGTCGTGCTCCTGTTGGGGAACAGGTAAGGCTAAGCCGCGCCGGGGTCCAGCCCCAACGAAAAACCGGGGCGCGTGGCCCCGGTTCGGTGTTAGTCGTTATCGCCGTAATCACCGGACTGATCCGGGCGCGGCTCACGCGGGGGGCGGCCGATCACGTCGCGCAATTCGTCCAGCTCGATGAAATTATCGGCCTGACGGCGCAATTCGTCCGCGATCATCGGCGGTTGGCTGCGGATGGTCGAAACAACCGACACACGCACCCCGTTGCGTTGCAGGCTTTCGATCAGCGGCCGGAAATCGCCATCGCCGGAAAACAGCACGATGTGATCGACATGCGGCGCCAGCTCCATCGCGTTCACGGCCAGTTCGATATCCATATTGCCTTTGACTTTGCGCCGGCCCATCGAGTCCGTGTATTCCTTGGCGGGTTTCGTCACCATGGTGAAGCCGTTGTAATGCAACCAATCCACCAAGGGACGAATGGGCGAGTATTCGTCGTTTTCCAGCAAGGCCGTATAGTAGAACGCGCGCAGCAGCTTGCCGCGTCGCATGAATTCCTGTCGTAACAGTTTGTAGTCGATATCAAACCCCAGCGCCTTTGCAGCCGCGTAAAGGTTTGACCCGTCTATGAACAGCGCAAGCCGTTCGTCCCGGTAAAACATAATATTTCCTTCCCATAATACATTCCGCACGATGTGAGTGGTGGTGTCGGTAATGAATTTGCGCGAAATGTAACGAAAGAAGTTAGGGGAACCGACCATATGCCGCAAGAGTTCGACCGCCGGGCGGCCTATACACAAGGACTGGTCGCGCTGGGTGGCAACGTAACGTCACTGGCCGGCCATCCCGGAGCTACACTTGAGCGGGCGCTGGAGCATCTGGCGCAACTGCAAGGCGCCCCGGTGCAGGCCAGCCGCCTGTTTCGCACCCCCAGCTTTCCGGCGGGATCGGGGCCTGACTATGTGAATGCGGTGGCGCGGATCGAGACCGATTTGTCCGCGACCGACCTGCTGGCGGCGCTGCACGCGATCGAGGCCGCGTTTGGCCGCGAACGCGATACGCGCTGGGCGGCGCGGACGCTGGATCTGGATCTGCTGGATTTCGGCGGCGCGGTTCTGCCCGATCTGGCGACCTATGCGGCTTGGCGCGACCTGCCGCTTGAGGCGCAGATGCGCGCGGCACCGGATCGGTTGATCCTGCCGCACCCGCGGATTCAGGACCGGGCGTTCGTGCTGGTGCCGCTGGCGGACATCGCCGCGGACTGGGTGCATCCGGTCTCGGGGCAAAGCGTGGCGGAAATGCTGGCGGCCCTGCCAGAGGCGGACAAGGCAGCGATCCGGCCATTGTAGCGGCGTCACAGGATTCTCCTCTTGTCAAGGCCCGTGCGACTCAATAAGTAAGGCTCTCAACTTTCCCAGTTGGATTGGAGTTTCTCATGGCCCGCGTGACGGTCGAAGATTGCGTTGACAAGGTTCCGAACCGGTTCGAGCTGGTAATGCTCGCCTCTCATCGCGCCCGCGAGATCGCTGCCGGCGGTGCGCTGACGGTTGATCGGGACAATGATAAGAACCCGGTTGTCGCCCTGCGCGAAATCGCCGAGGAAACTCAGTCGGCTGCCAGCCTGCGCGAGCGCATGATCGAAAGCAACCAGACCCAGATCGAAGTCGACGAACCCGAAGAGGATTCGATGGCTTTGCTGATGGGTGGCGGCGAGGCGGACAAACCTGCCGATGACGACATGTCGGAAGAAAAACTGTTGCGGGCGCTGATGGCCGCACAAGGTCAGAAATAAGGCTTAGAAAGCCCAGCACCGGATTGCGGACCAGATGCCGAAGATCGACGTCGAAGACCTGATCTCTCTGGTTCGCAATTATAACCCTCGCACGAACCAGGACATGATCCGCCGCGCCTATGCCTATGGCGAGCGGATGCACGAGGGGCAGTTCCGCCAATCCGGCGAGCCGTATTTCACCCATCCCGTTGCCGTCGCCGCCATCCTGACCGAGATGCGGCTGGACGACGCCACGATCATCACCGCGCTTTTGCACGACACGATCGAGGACACGAAATCCACCTATACCGAGATCGTCGAGCAATTCGGCGCCGACGTGGCCGAGCTGGTCGATGGCGTGACCAAGCTGACCAATCTTCAGCTGTCCTCGTCCGAGACCAAACAGGCCGAGAACTTTCGCAAGCTGTTCATGGCGATGTCCAAAGACCTGCGGGTCATTCTGGTCAAGCTGGCCGACCGTCTGCACAACATGCGCACCATCAAATCGATGCGCTGCGAAAAGCAGGTGCAAAAGGCGCGCGAGACCATGGATATCTATGCGCCGCTGGCCGGTCGCATGGGTATGCAATGGATGCGCGAAGAGCTTGAGGATCTGGCGTTTCGCGTCCTGAACCCCGAGGGCCGCAATTCGATCATCCGGCGCTTTATCACGCTTCAGCGGGAAACCGGCGATGTGATCCAGCAGATCACTCAGGACATCCGGCACGAATTGGAAGAGGCCGATATCGACGCCGATGTGTTTGGCCGCGCGAAAAAGCCCTATGCGATCTGGCGCAAGATGCAGGAGAAAAGCCAGGGCTTTTCCCGCCTGTCGGATATTTACGGTTTCCGGGTCATCACCCGGTCCGAGGCCGATTGCTATCGTGTTCTGGGCGCGATCCACCACCGCTGGCGCGCCGTGCCGGGCCGGTTCAAGGATTACATCAGCCAGCCCAAGACCAACGGCTATCGCTCGATCCACACCACGGTATCGGGCCGCGATGGTAAGCGGGTCGAGGTTCAGATCCGCACCCGCCAGATGCACGAGGTTGCCGAGGCCGGTGTGGCCGCGCATTGGTCCTATCGGGATGGTGTTCGGGCCTCGAACCCGTTCGCGGTCGATCCGGCGAAATGGCTGGCGGCGCTGACTGAACGCTTTGCCAACGCCGAAGATCACGACGAATTTCTCGAAAACGTCAAACTTGAGATGTATGCGGATCAGGTGTTCTGCTTCTCGCCCAAGGGCGACGTGGTGAAGTTGCCCAAGGGCGCGACGCCGCTGGATTACGCCTATTCGATCCACACCCGCATCGGCGACAGCTGTGTCGGCGCCAAGGTCGATGGCATCCGCGTGCCGCTATGGACCCGGCTGAAAAACGGCCAGTCGGTGGAAATCATCACCGCCGAAGGGCAGCGCCCGCAAACGACATGGATCGACATCGTTGTCACCGGTCGCGCCAAGGCCGCGATCCGCCGCAGCCTGCGCGAAGAAGACCGCGAGCGGTATATCAAGCTGGGCCGCGAACTGGCCCGCGTCGCGTTCGAGAACGTCGGTCGCAAGGCAACCGACAAGGCGTTGAGCACCGCCGCCAAGACGTTAGCGCTTGAAGATGCTGCCGAGGTTCTGGCCCGTCTGGGCAGTGCCGAGTTGCGCGGCACCGATGTGGTCAACGCGATCTATCCCGATCTGGCGCGCGATACCGGCGATGAAATCTCGGCCGATCGTGCCGTGGTCGGCCTGTCGGCGGATCAGCATTTCACCATCGCCCCATGCTGTCAGCCGGTCCCGGGCGAGCGGATCGTCGGCATCACCTATCGCGGCAAGGGCGTTATCGTTCACGCGATCGATTGCCCGGCCCTGACCGGATACGAGGAACAGCCCGAGCGCTGGATCGACCTGCATTGGCAGTCGGGCAAGCACCCGGCGGTGCATTCGGTGACGCTGAATGTCACCATTCGCAACGATGCCGGGGTGCTGGGGCGGATATGCACCTTGATCGGTGACCAGAAGGCCAATATTTCGGATATGCATTTTGCTGACCGCAAACCCGACTTCTATCGGTTACTGATAGATGTGGATTTGCGTGAAGCCGAGCATCTGCATACGGTCATGACGGCCCTTGAGGCCGAAAGCGACGTGGCTGGGATTGAACGCTTTCGGGATGCCTCGCGCAAACCCTGAAGCAACTAGGGGGTCTGGGGTTGGTCTTTAAGCGCCGCGACAAGCGTTCTGTCTGGCGCATCGTGCTGGAGATGTTCTATCCGCGCGGTGGCTGGCAACGGGCGTTTTTCTATATGCGGCACCGCGTCCGGCGCCTGCCCGACCGCCCCGAACGGATCGCCCGCGGCATCTTTGCCGGCGTGTTCACCGCCTTTACCCCGCTTTTTGGTCTTCATCTGGTGATTGCGGGCATTCTGGCCAAGATCATGAACGGCAATATCTGGGCGGCGCTGGCGGGCACGTTTGTCGGCAATCCTTTGACCTTTATCCCGATCGGTGTGCTTAGCATGAAGGTCGGGCATTTCCTGATGGGCTCGCGGTTCGATGCCAATGTAAACAAGTCGCTGGTGAACCAGTTCACCGGCGCGGCCGAGGATTTCCTGAACAACTTTCTGGCGTTGTTCACCGATGCCGAGGCGAATTGGGCGAACCTGTCGGAATTCTTTGACCGGGTGTTCCTGCCGTATTTGTTCGGTGGCATGGTTCTGGGGGTTGTTGCCGGGCTGTTGGCCTATTACCTCAGCCTGCCGGTCATCACGGCCTATCAAAAGCACCGTCGGGGCCGTCTGAAAAAGAAACTGGCCGAATTGCGCGAAAAGGCTGCGCGCAAGGCGGCGGTTGCAACCGAGGTAAAGCCCGCGGCCAAGAAAGGCGCCAACAATGTCTGATCTCGTCACCCGACCGCTGGGCCGTTTGCGCCTTGGCGTGAACATTGATCATGTTGCCACCGTGCGCAACGCCCGCGGCAGCGCCTATCCCGATCCGGTGCGCGCCGCCAAGCTGGCCGAGGAATTCGGCGCCGACGGGATCACCGCGCATTTGCGCGAAGATCGCCGTCATATCTCGGACGCGGATATCGAGCGGCTGATCGACAGCCTGACCCTGCCGCTGAATTTTGAGATGGCCGCCACCGATGAAATGCAGGCCATCGCCCTGCGTCATAAGCCGCATGCGGTCTGCATCGTTCCGGAAAAGCGCGAAGAGCGCACCACCGAAGGCGGGCTGGAAGTCGCGCGCGAGGAAAACCGGCTGGCGCATTTCATCGCGCCGCTGGCCGAGGCCGGCTGCCGGGTGTCGATCTTTATCGCCGCTGACGCCGCTCAGATCGA
>NZ_JBFHDW010000048.1:0-11536 GCF_041584535.1 Actibacterium sp.
TCGATGACATCGCCGGGGCGCACGTCGTCGTAGTTTTCGAAGGCCATACCGCATTCCTGACCCGAAGTGACCTCTTTCACCTCGTCCTTGAAGCGCTTCAGCGTTTTCAGCGTGCCTTCGTGGATCACCACGTTGTCGCGTAGCAGGCGCACACCGGCCGACCGGCGGGCAACGCCCTCGGTGACCAGACAGCCCGCAACCTTGCCAACGCCCGAGACCTTGAACACCTCTTTGATCGACGCATAGCCGATAAAGTTTTCGCGGATCTCGGCCGACAGCAGGCCGGAAGCGGCGGCTTTGATGTCGTCCACCAGGTCATAGATGACCGAGTAATAGCGGATCTCGACACCTTTCTGGTTGGCGGCATTCCGTGCCGAGGCGTTAGCCCGCACGTTAAAGCCCACGATCGGCGCGCCCGATGCTTCGGCAAGGCCGACATCGGTTTCGGTGATCGCACCGACGCCGACATGCAGCACGCGCACGCGCACTTCGTCATTGCCGATTTTTTCCATCGCCTGAACGATTGCCTCGGCCGAGCCCTGAACGTCAGCTTTAATCAGAACCGGCAGTTCCGACACGTTCTTGTCTTCCTTGGCCTTGGCCATCAGCTGATCCAGCGTGGTCGCGGCACCGGCGGCAGCACGTTTGTCCTTGGCGGCCTGATGACGATAGGCAGCGATTTCGCGCGCCTGCGCCTCGGTATCGACCACGTTCAGAACATCGCCCGCTTCGGGTGTGCCGTTCAGACCCAGAACCTCGACCGGGACCGACGGGGCGGCCTCGGGGATGCGTTCGCCCTTGTCGTTGACCAGCGCACGAACCTTGCCCCACTGCTCGCCGACGACAAAGATGTCGCCTTGATGCAGGGTGCCGTTCTGAACCAGAACCGTCGCAACCGGACCACGGCCAACATCAAGCTGGGCCTCGATCACCGCACCAGAGGCGGCGCGTGTCGGGTTAGCCTTCAGTTCAAGGATTTCCGACTGCAGCGCGATGGCTTCCAGCAGTTCATCCAGACCTTGACCGGTATGGGCCGAAACCTCGACATCCTGCACTTCGCCGGACATGGCTTCGACGACAACCTCGTGCTGCAACAGCTGAGTCCGCACCCGCATCGGGTCGGCATCGGGCTTGTCGCATTTGTTGATCGCAACGATCATCGGCACGTTGGCGGCTTTGGCGTGGTTAATCGCTTCGATGGTCTGCGGCATGACCGAGTCATCGGCCGCAACCACCAGAACCACGATATCGGTCACTTGCGCACCACGGGCCCGCATCGACGTGAACGCGGCGTGGCCGGGCGTGTCGAGGAAGGTCAGCATCGCGCCGCTGTCGGTTTTCACCTGATAAGCACCGATATGCTGGGTGATGCCGCCGGCTTCGCCAGCCACAACCTTGGCATTGCGGATCGCGTCCAACAGCGAGGTCTTACCGTGGTCAACGTGACCCATGATGGTAATGACCGGCGGGCGCGATTGCAGATCTTCGGGCTTGTCTTCGACGCTGTCGATGACGTCCTCAACATCGGCATCCGAAACGCGCACGATCTTATGGCCGAATTCCTCGACGATCAGTTCGGCGGTGTCGGCGTCGATGGTTTGGTTCTGCGTCACCATCATGCCCATTTTCATAAGCTCTTTGACGACGTCAGCAACGCGTTCAGCCATACGGTTCGCCAGTTCCGAAACAACGATGGTTTCCGGCACCTGAACGTCACGCACAACCTTTTCGCGCGATTCCGAGCCCATGGCCTTTTGGCGCATCCGCTCTTGTTTACGCTTCATCGCAGCCATCGAGCGCTGGCGACCACCTTCGCCACCCGTCAGCGCCTGGCTGACAGTCAGCTTGCCCGAGCGGCGGCTGTCGTCACGAGTCTTGGCGCGGGCCGGGCGATCGTCGCTGCGTTCGCGTTCGGTCCCGGCCGGTTTGCGCGGCGCGGGTTTCGCGCCACCACGTCCGGCATCGCCACCAGCATCGGCAGCGGCGGGCGCGGCTTCGGCTTGCGGGGCCGGTTCAGCGGCAGCTTTCGACGCAGCCGAGGCGCGCTTGCGGGCTTCGGCTTCTTCCTGCTTCTGGCGCTCTTCTTCTTCGGCCTTGCGACGCTGCGCTTCTTCCAGCTCGCGCTGCTCGCGTTCCTTGGCCTCGGCGTCGTCGCGGCGGCGCTGGCGATCTTCTTCGCGGCGCTTTTCTTCTTCTTCGCGCTGGCGCGCGTCATCGGCTTCGTTTGCCTTGGCTGCAGCCAGAGCTTTCAGTCGACGTTCCATTTCGGCATCGGAAATGCCGGCCGGACGCTTCGACGGATCACCCAACTGGGTCGAACCCGCGCCGCCTTTTGCCGCACCCGGTTTGGGAACGACAACGCGCTTGCGCTTGGTCTCGACCACGACACTTTTGGTCCGCCCATGGCTGAAGCTTTGCTTCACCTGACCAGACCGCGGTCCGCCACGGATGCCGAGAGGTTTTTTGCCGTCACTATCGCTCATGTGGTCTTAACACCCTTCCCGGAGGCCTTGCCCCCGCCCATTTTGCGAACGCCCGTAAGCTTGGCAGCATCCTCTACAACACGTCGTGTGAGTCCGCCAGCCGCAAGCGCGCCATGTATCACATGTTCCCGTCCGAAAGCCAAACCCAATTCCTCGGCGCTCAGACAGCCTATAAATGCCGATGTATCCGAGGGTAGCCGCAGCTTGGACTTGCCCCGTTCGGACCCATCGCTGGCCTGAATAAGAACGTCCGCGCCCCCACCCATCAGCCAGCTTTTTACTTTCTCATACCCGGCAACCGCCAACCCGGCCTTGCGGGCCAGCGAGATACCTTCGACCAGTCGGCGCACCAGCGCGGCCTCGACCTGTGCGAACAGATCGTCCGGCACCGTCACCGCCTGTTTTGCGCCCCGCGCGAACAACCGCTTCTTGATCGCGGTCTCCAGGGCCGCGCGATCCGCGGCAACCCAGATGCCCCGACCGGGCAGCTTTTCCATCACGTCGGGGACGATCACGTTGTCCGGACCGACCACAAAGCGGATCAGCCCGGCCTTGGGCTGAACCTCGCCTGTGGCGATACAGCGCCGTTCGGGATCGTCCCGTTTAATATGTTGGCCGCCGCGGCTCATGTTTTGCCCTCCGGGGCCTGCTCTCAGGCCTCGGCCTCGTCGCCGTCTTCTTCGGTTTCGGCGTCATCTTCTTCCGAAACCAGATCAGCCGGATCGACCCAACCCAACGCGATCCGCGCGGTCATGACCAGATTTTGAGCCTCTTCCAGAGAAACGTCAAATTTCTCAAGAACGCCCTCATCCTTGACGCGCTCGCCATTCACCGTGGTCCAGCCACCGGCCAGTTCCCAGTCGGCGCAGGTGGCGAAATCTTCCAGAGATTTCACGCCATCTTCGGCCAGAGCCTCGATCATTTGCGGGGTCAGGCCTTCGAAATTGACCAGACTGTCGACCACGCCCAACTCGCGGGCACGTTCCAGCGCCTTTTGGTTCAGGGCTTCCAGAACGTCGCGGGCACGGGCCTGAAGTTCCTGCGCGGTGTCTTCGTCAACACCGTCGATCACCAACAGTTCGTCAACGTCGACATAGGCGACTTCTTCGAGATTGGTAAAGCCTTCCGAGACCAGAAGCTGGGCAAAGAATTCGTCCAGATCCAGGTTGTCCATGAACAGCTTGGTGCGCTCGGCGAATTCGGCCTGACGACGCTCGGACTCTTCGCTTTCGGTCATGATGTCGATGTCCAGACCAGTCAGTTGGCTGGCAAGACGGACGTTCTGACCGCGGCGGCCAATGGCCAGCGACAGTTGCTCGTCCGGCACCACGACTTCGATGCGTTCGGCTTCTTCGTCCAGAACCACCTTGGTGACTTCGGCCGGTTGCAGCGCGTTCACAAGGAAGGTCGGCTGATCTTCGTTCCACGGAATGATGTCGATCTTTTCGCCCTGCAGTTCGTTCACAACGGCCTGAACCCGGCTACCGCGCATACCGACGCAGGCGCCGACCGGGTCAATCGAGTTGTCATAGCTGATGACGGCAATCTTGGCGCGCGAACCGGGGTCGCGGGCGACCGCCTTGATCTCGATGATGCCGTCATAGATTTCCGGCACTTCCATCTTGAACAGTTCGGCCATGAATTGCGGATCGGTGCGCGACAGGAACACCTGCGGGCCACGGGCCTCGCGGCGGACGTCCTTGATATAGCAGCGCACGCGGTCATTCGGGCGATAGCTTTCGCGGCCGATTTTCTCGTTCCGGCGCAGGATGCCTTCGCCACGGCCGATATCGACGATGACGTTGCCGTATTCCTCGCGCTTGACGACACCGTTGATGATGGTGCCGACGCGGTCTTTGAATTCGACATACTGGCGGTCACGCTCGGCTTCGCGGACCTTTTGCAGGATCACCTGCTTGGCCGACTGAGCGGCGATCCGACCCATTTCGACCGGCGGAACCTCGTCACGGATTTCGTCACCGATGGTCGGGTTTTCCAGATATTGCTTGGCCTGCTCGACGGTCAGCTCGGACTGATAATTCTCAAGCGCATCATCGGCCACAACCGTGCGCACCCGGGTAAAGGTGGCTTTGCCGGTCTTGCGGTCGATCGACACGCGGATGTCCATTTCGCTGCCGTAACGCGACTTGGCTGCACGGGCGAGGCTTTCCTCCATCGCCTGCACCACCAGATCGGGGTCGATCATCTTTTCGCGGGCCACGGCCTCGGCGGTTTGCAACAGCTCAAGCTGGTTTGCAGAAGTAATCGCCATTACTCACTCCTCCTCGGAAGCGTCGGTTTCAATATCGTCAAATTCGTCTTCGTCCACGATCCCGGCGGCCTTGCGGGCGCGCAGCATCTCGCGGATCAATTCGTCAGTCAGCACCAGCTTGGCATCAGTAAGCCATTCGAACTTCAGGCCGATGGTCAGGTCTTCGCCGTGCTCTTCGATGGTGATCAGAACCTCGTCGCCTTCGGTTCCGGCCAATTCGCCCTTAAAGCGCTTGCGGCCGTCGATCAGTTCACTGGTTTCCAGCTTGGCCTCATGGCCCGCCCAGACATCGAAATCCTTAAGCCGGGTCAGCGGCCGGTCGATACCGGGGCTTGAGACCTCAAGCGTATAGTTGTCTTCGATCGGGTCCTCGACATCCATGATGGCCGAAACCGCGGTCGAGATTTCCGCACATTCATCAACCTCGATCCCGCCCTCGGGACGCTCGGCCATGATTTGCAGGGTCGGAGTCTTGCCGCCCATCAGGCGCAGACGCACCAGTTCAAACCCCATGCCTTCAATCACAGGCTGGATGATCTCGGCGAGGCGCCGGTCGATGGCGGCTTTAGCGATCAGGTCGTTCATCAGGATCCAAAAACAAAAAAACGGGCGCGCGGCCCGTTGAAACTCTCCGGTGGAGCGTTGGGGTGGAAGCCAACGCACCGCTGTTGAGGGGCATATACGCCCGATGCGACGAGTCTGCAAGGGGGTGTGGTTAGATCCCCAGCATTCCGGCCTGCCGCTGCACCGCGCGGGTGGTGCGGATCAGTTCGGCGGTGATGCCTGCCTCGCTCAGCGCATGCCCGGCCAGCGGCACCATGCGCAGGTCGGCGCGGCTCCAGCGTTCGGCCAGATGCCATGACGCGGTCGGCGGGCAAACCATGTCGTAACGCCCCTGCACGATGGTTGCCGGGATATGGCTGATCAGCGGCACGTTTGCCAGAATCTGATCGTCCCGCTCCAGCCAGCCGCCATTGTGGAAATAGTGGTTCTCAAGCCGGGCAAAGGCGCGGGCGTATTCGGCGGGTGCCTCGCCCACCGGGCCGTCATGATCGATCGAGGCCAGCGCATTTTCCCATTGCGCCCAGGCACGGGCATAGCGGGTTTCCAGCATCCGATCGCCGGAAAACAGCCGCTTGTGATAAGCGCCGATCATATCCCCGCGTTCGTCCTCGGGGATCAGCGTGGCAAACCGCGCCCAAAGATCGGGCCAGAATTTACCCGCGCCGCCGCCATAGAACCAATCCAGCTCGGCCCGGGTCATCAGGAACACGCCGCGCAGAATCAGATAGGCCGCGCGGTCGGGATGGGTTTGCGCATAGAGCAGCGACAGGGTCGCGCCCCAACTGCCGCCGAACACCACCCAGCGCTCAATCCCCAAGGTCTGACGGATCAGTTCGATATCGCAGATCAGGTGCCATGTGGTGTTGTTCTCGACGCTGGCATGGGGCCGCGACCGGCCACAGCCGCGCTGATCGAACAGCACCACGCGATATTCCGCCGGATCAAAATAGCGCCGCATCGCCGGGCTGCACCCGCCACCGGGGCCACCATGCAGCACCACGACAGGAATACCATCGGGGTTGCCGCATTGCTCGACATAGACCTGATGGCCGTCGCCAACCTCCAGCATCCGCTTGTCGAAGGGCTCGACCGGCGGGTAAAGAAACTGGGTTGCGGTTTTTTGACCTGCAGACTTGTCCATAATCAAACTATATAACGCGCAACACGGCCCTGACAGGGGTGAAACGATACCTAAAGCGGAGAAAACGATGCAAGCCAGTAAAACCACCGTCGATGCCGCCGAAGTCGCCAAATTCGAGGCCATGGCCGCCGAATGGTGGGATCCCAACGGCAAGTTCAAACCGCTGCACATGCTGAACCCCTGCCGTCTGGACTATATCACCAGCCAGATCGCCGCCGAGTTCGGGCGCGACCTGACTGGGCCGCTGCCGTTCAAGGGCCTGCGCCTGTTGGATATCGGCTGTGGTGGCGGGCTGTTGTCGGAACCGATGGCGCGGCTGGGCGCGACAGTTGTCGGGGCGGATGCGGCAGGCGGCAACTTGCCGGTGGCGCGCATCCATGCCGAACACTCGGGGCTTGAGATCGACTATCGCCACACCACCGCCGAGGCACTGGCCGACGCGGGCGAACAGTTCGACGTGGTTCTGAACATGGAAGTGGTCGAACATGTCGCCGATCCGCTGGCCTATCTGACCGCCTGTCGGCAATTGCTGAAACCCGGCGGGCTGCATCTGTGCTCGACCATCAATCGCAACGCCAAAAGCTTTATGGTGGCGATCGTCGGGGCCGAAGTGGTGATGCGCTGGCTGCCCAAAGGCACGCATGAGTGGAAGAAATTCATCACCCCGGACGAATTGTTCGATCTCCTGCAACGCGCCGGGCTGACAGCGGTCGACCGCAAGGGATTCGTCTTCAACCCGGTCAGTTGGCAATGGTCGATTTCCGACCGCGATCTTAGCGTGAATTACGTTACCGCCAGCCTGAAACCGGCGTGATCGGGGCTTAGCCCTCGTCGTCCAGCTTTTGCCGCAGCGCCCGCAGAACCGGCAGCGCGCCGCGCACTTTGTCGGCCCCGATATCAGCCACGACCTCGGCGATCAGCGGCGAAATCGCCTGAATCGCCACATCCCGCGCCCGTTTCCCGGCCGGGCTGACCGAAACCAGCTTGCGCCGCGCATCGTCCCAATCGGGGCGGATATGCACGTGACCGGCCCATTCCAGCTTGTTCAGCGTGTTGGTCATCGCGCCACGGGTGACATGGAAACTTTGCGCCAACTGCGCCGGAGTGCGTTCCTCGCCCAAGCGGACAAGGTGGTTCAGAACCGAGAAATGGCTGATCTCCATTCCGCGCGGCAAGGCCTTGGTCAGACGGGTGCGCGCCAGCTGATCCGCCATGAACAGTTCGCTGAACAGCGAAACAGCAAGATTTTCGGATGAGTCACTCACGTATTGGCGCCTTAAATTTTTGATCGCTGTTCACAGAGGGCACACGGCCCCGCGCTTTGTCCACTGTCAAAAGGTCGAGGTCAACGAAAACAATATCTTCCGTTGCACCTGCATCTGCCAGAACCTCGCCCCAGGGCGAAATCGCCATGCTGTGCCCATACGAGCGGCGCGGGCGGCCTTGCCGGATCGGGTGATCGCCGGTCTGCGCCGGGGCCAACACGTAACAGCCGGTTTCAATCGCGCGGGCGCGCAAAAGCGGCTGCCAATGGGCGGCGCCGGTGACGGGGTGAAAGGCGGATGGGATGGTCAGGATTTGCGCCCCGGCTTGCGCTAAAGACCGGTAAAGCTGCGGGAACCTCAGATCATAGCAGATACTCAGACCCAGCGTGCCAAATGGGGTTTCGGCAATCACCGCCTGATCGCCGGGGCGATAACCATCAGATTCGCGGAAACTTTCACCGTCACCGATATCGACGTCGAACATATGGATCTTGTCATATTGCGCCGCGATGTCGCCCGAAGGCGCAATCAGGAACGACCGGTTGGCGAACCGCCCATCCGCATCGTCGGTTTTCAACGCCAACGACCCGATCAACAGCCAGATCCCGGCCTGCGCCGCCTGATCGCGCAGCGCGGCAAGGGTGGGATCATCGTCCTGGGTACGCAGCACCTGTTGCTGAACGGCGCGGCTGGTCGACACGCAATTGGTAACTTCGGGCGTCAGAACGAACCCGGCCCCTTCCTGAACCGCGTGACGCAACAGGTCTTGCGTCGCGATCAGGTTTTCCGCCGGGTCATCGCCCGAGTTCAGTTGCAGCAGTGCCGCCCGCACCGCTCAGGCGGCCAAAATCGGGTCAAGCTTGCCCATACGCTCAAGCGCATGCAGATCGTCGCTGCCGCCGACATGCTGGCCGCCGATAAAGATCTGCGGCACGGTCCGCCCGCCATTGGCGCGCTGCACCATCGTGGCCCTCAAATCAGGGTCGCCTGCCACGTTGATTTCGACAAACTCTATGCCTTTCTGGGTCAGCAAACGCTTTGCCATCACGCAATAGCCGCAGGTCGGGGTCGTATAAATCTCTACGGTTTTCATCAAAGTCATCCTCTGCTTGAGGCCATATATAATTCGTCAAAGCTCTTTCGCAACGCGTGCAAGCACCAGAACCGACACTTTTTCTGCACCTGCAGCATCACAGGCACAGGCCGCTGCCGCCAGCGTCGCACCCGAAGTCATCACATCGTCGATCAACAGCACATGCCGCCCCCGGATCAGATCGACCCGCCGCGGATTGGCGCGAATCGCGCCTGTCAGGTTGGCAAAGCGTTGCTCGGCAGGTTTGTGATCCTGCGATTGCGTCTGGCGCGGGCGTTGTAACAGATCGGGGCAATGGTCCAGACCGGCCCCCTTAGCGACCCTGTCCGACAACAACGCCGACTGATTATACCGCCGCCGCACCAGCCGAAACCGATGCAGCGGCACCGGCGCAACCAGCATCCCCGGTTTCAGGATCGGCGCCCCCGCCCGCAGCATCCACCCCGCCGCCGGGATCGCCAATTCGGTGCGGTCGCCATGTTTCAGCGCCAGAACCAGCCGGCGCGCGTTGTCTTTGTAGACAATCGCCGCCCGCCCGCGCGTCCATGGGCGATCCAGCGTCATACAGTCATCACAGCGCAGCGACGGGTCACTGTCTTCGCCCGGCAGCGGCACACCGCAGCAATCGCAGACCAGCCCGCTGATGAAATGCGTGTCGCGCCAGCATGTGCCGCACAGGCCAAAGGCGCAGTCGACCAAGGCGCCGCAAGAAACGCATTGCGGCGGGTAAATCAGTTCAAGCGCACTTTGCAATCTCATGCGATGCCTTCTACATAACGGCCAAAGGACAATGCCGATGACCCAAGCCCCTGCCCTGACCGACCGCGCCGCCCTGACCCGGTTCCGCGCCCGCGCCCGGCGCCGCGCCGAGCCGGCGTTTTTCCTGCACGACGAGGCCGTGGATGAGATCAAGGAAAGACTGACAGAGGTTAACAGAACCTTTACGGCACCTGCGGTCGTGTCGGCCTTTCCTGAGATCTGGGGCGCGGCCTTTGCCGATGCGGTGCATGTCAGCGATCAGGATACGCTGGATCTGCAACCCGGCGCGCATGATCTGGTGATCCACGCGATGTCGTTGCATTGGGCCAATGATCTGGTCGGGCAACTGGTGCAATGCCGGCGGGCACTCAGGCCGGATGGGCTGTTTCTGGGGGTATTTTTCGGCGGCCAGACCTTGCAGGAATTGCGCGTCGCTTTGGCTCAGGCCGAGGTTGCCCTGACCGGAGGTTTATCCCCCCGCGTCGCGCCGATGGGCGAAATTCGCGATCTGGGTGCGCTGCTGCAACGCGCCGGGTTCGCCCTGCCGGTGGCCGATAGTGCCGCGCGGCTGGTGACCTATCGCTCGCCCCTGCATCTGATCGACGACCTGCGCGGCATGGGCGAGGTGAACGCCCTGTCCAGCCGCCACCGGGTCGCCCCGCCCCGCGCGTTGTTTTCCGAGATGGCCCGGATTTATCACGACACCTATGCTCAGCCCGATGGCCGCATCCCCGCGACCTTCGAGACGATCTTTCTGACCGGCTGGGCGCCCGACGAAAGCCAGCAGAAACCGCTGCGCCCCGGCAGCGCCAAAGCCCGGCTGGCCGATGCGCTGAAGACCTTCGAAATGCCGCTGGCCGATCCGATCAAACCGCGCGACAATTGACCGCTGGCCAAAGCGCGCTATCTCGGGCCCAATCCCATAAATGCCGAGGACAAAATGACCAACACGCACCTGCCTGCGGATCACCCGACCCTGCCGCGCCCCAAGATCGGGGTGCTGCTGGCCAATCTCGGCACGCCGGACAACTATGACTATTGGTCGATGCGCCGCTATCTGGGCGAGTTTCTGTCAGACAAGCGGGTGATCGACTATCCGTCTTGGAAATGGCAACCGCTGTTGCAGCTGATCATCCTGACGAAACGGCCATTTTCCTCGGGCAAGGCCTATCAGTCGATCTGGAATCACGACAAGGGCGAAAGCCCGCTGATGACGATCACCCGCGATCAGACCGAGGCGCTGAAATCAGTGCTGGCCCAGACCTTTGGCGATCAGGTGATGGTCGATTTCTGTATGCGCTATGGCAACCCGTCGACCGAATCCAAGGTTCAGGCGATGGTCGATGCAGGCTGTGACAAGATCCTGTTCTTCCCGCTGTATCCGCACTACGCCGGTGCCACGTCGGCCACCGCCAACGATCAGTTCTTCCGCGCACTGATGGGGCTGCCATGGCAACCGGCGGCGCGCACCATTGCGCCCTATTTCGACAATCCGGCCTATATCGACGCTCTGGCCCAATCGATCGAGCGCGCCTATGCCGCCGCGCCGCAAGCGCCGGAAAAGCTGATCGTGTCCTATCACGGCATGCCGAAACGCTATTTGATGCAGGGCGATCCCTATCACTGTCAGTGCCAGAAAAACACGCGCTTGCTGAAAGAGCGCCTTGGCTGGGATGACAGCCAGATCGCCACCAGCTTCCAATCGGTCTTTGGCCCCGAAGAATGGCTGCGCCCCTATACCGTGCAAGAGGTCGCCCGGCTGGCGCGCGAGGACGGGATCAAGCGGCTGGCGGTCATTGCCCCGGCGTTTTCCGCCGATTGCATCGAGACGCTGGAAGAAATCAACGAAGAGATTCGAGAAAGCTTTGAACATGCCGGCGGTCAGCAGTTCACCTATATTCCCTGCCTGAACGACGACACCGCGCATATTGCGATGCTGGCCGGGGTCGTGGCCGATAA
>NZ_JBFHDW010000049.1:0-11536 GCF_041584535.1 Actibacterium sp.
CCCGACAAGACACGTTCTTCGTTGCCCAGCCAGCGTTTGGTGTTGATTTCCTGCACCTGATAGGCGGCGGCGACGTCGCCCTCGTCCAGCAGATCGCGGATCGGCGCGCCCGGAGTGCCGGATTGCCAGGCCGCCCACAGCCGGTCGGCGGCCTCTTTGATTTGGGTTTCGGATGTCATGGGAATGCCCTTCAGAGCTTAACGCAAATGTTTGTCAGTTCGGTGTAGAATTCGAGGCTGTGCACCCCGCCTTCACGCCCGATCCCGGAATGTTTGGTGCCGCCAAATGCGGTGCGCAGGTCGCGCAGGAACCACGAGTTGACCCAAGCGATGCCGACGTCGATCTGCGCCGCGACGCGATGCGCCTTGGACAGGTTTTCGGTCCAGATCGCGGTGGCGAGGCCGTAATTGGTGTCATTGGCCATGGCGATCACCTCGGCTTCGGTGTCGAACGGGGTGACGTGACAGACCGGGCCGAACACCTCTTCCTTGATGACGCGGGCGGTTTCCGGCAGGCCGGTCCAGATCGTCGGCTGCACCCATGCGCCATTGGCCAGATCGCCGGGCATGTCGGGAATGCCGCCACCGGTGACAACGGTGGCGCCCTCTTCAACCGCCAGCTTCATATAGGACAGCACCTTGGCCTGATGCTCTTTCGAGATCAGCGGCCCAAGGCTGGTATCGGGGTCATCGGGTTTGCCCAGAATCAGCTGTTCGGTTTGCGCCTTCAAACGGGCGACGAAGTCGTCAAAGATCGGGCGCTCGACATAGACGCGCTCGGTGCCCAGACAGACCTGACCGCAATTGGCAAAGGCCGAGCGCATCGTGCCCTCGATCGCCTTGTCCATATCGGCGTCGGCAAAGACGATCCCGGCGTTCTTGCCGCCGCATTCCATCGACACATGCCGCAGCCCGATGGCCGCCGACTGAACGATGATCTCGCCGGTGCGGGTCTCGCCGGTGAAGGTGATGCCATCGACATCGGGATGCGCGGTCAGAAAGGCACCGGCGCTGTCGGGGCCAAACCCATGCACGACGTTGAACACGCCTTTCGGCACGCCCACTGTGTTCATCACCTCGCCCAGCAGCGCGGTGGTCAGCGGCGTTTCCTCAGACGGTTTCACCACAACCGTGTTGCCACAGGCCAGCGCCGGGCCGACTTTCCATGTCATCAGCAACAGCGGCAGGTTCCACGGGCTGATCACCGCGATCACGCCCTTGGGCTTGCGCACCCCATAGTTCAGCGCGCCTGCGCCATCGGGGGTGTCCAGATGAAAGGTCTCGGTCGGGACGTTCTTGACCGTGTCGGCGAAGACCTTGAAGTTCGCCGCACCGCGCGGGATGTCGACATGGCTGGCCAGACTGCGCGGCTTGCCGGTGTCCAGAATTTCCGCATCCAGAAAGTCGTCGAAACGGCGGTTGATCTCGTCCGCGACCGCGTAAAGCATGGCCGTGCGCTCGGCCATGGTCATCCGCCCCCACGGACCTTTCAAAGCAGCGCGGGCGGCGGCGACGGCCGCGTCGACCTCGGGTTTCAACCCTTCGTGGACCACACCGATTTTCTCGCCGGTAACCGGGCTGAAATTGTCAAAGGTCCGGCCACTTGTGCCTTTGGTGTATTCACCATTGATGAAATGAAGGGCATCCGTCACTGATTTATTCCTGGTTTGGGCCAAGCCCGATTGCATTGATCCCCGCGCGGGCACAGGCGTCGTCCTGTTCGGCCGAAGCGCCCGAGACACCAATCGCACCGACCAGATGCGGCCCGTCCCAGATCGGCAGACCACCCGGAAAGGCAGCGACGCGGGGTTGAGTTGTAATTCCCGTCAAAACAGCGGGTTCGCCTTTCAGCGCGTCAAAAAGCGCACCACTGGGCAGCTTGAAACCGGCCGCTGTATAGGCCTTGTCCTGCGCGATCTTGCCCGAGGGCAGAAACGCGCCATCCGCCCGCAGAAACGCGATCAGATTGCCGCCAGCGTCGGTCACGGCGGCATTCACGGCAACGCCCACTTCGGCCCCCGCCTCCACCGCCGCCTTGACGGCGGTGAAAGCGGCCTCAGCCGTCAGGTTGCGAGAGACAACCGTGGCCGTCATCAGGTCACGACCGACAGGAAGGCTTCGTTCAGCTGACGCTCGTAATAAAAGATACCTCGGCCGACGTTGTTGTGATCCCAGACACGCACCGGGTGATCCTTGTAGGCGGTATACCCCCCGGCAAAGACCTCGTTCCGGTTGCCCGACGGATCGAAGAAATAGATCGTCTGGCCGCGAGTGATACCGTGACGGGTCGGGCCCAGATCGCGGCTGATGTCGTATTGGGTCAGCAGGTCAGCGGCATGGCCGATGTCGTGCCAGTCTTCCAGATAAAAGGCCAGATGGTGCAGCTTGCCCGGCTCGTCATGCTTCACGAAGGCGATGTCATGCGCCTTGTTCGACACGGTCATCCAGATGGCAAGGGTGCCGTCCGGCAGATCGACCCGCTCGGGCAGGTGAAAGTCCAGAACCGTGGTGAAGAACTTTTCGACCTCGTCGATATTCGGACCGTAAAGCAGGCAGTGGTCCATGCGCTGAGCGCGCATGCCATGCGGCGGCTTGTGCCAGATATAGGGGTTCTTGGTTTCCGGCGCGTTTTCGGACAGGTCCATATCGGCATAAAGCTCGATGCGGTGGCCCGACGGAATGGTAAAGCCGATGCGGCCGCCGGTGCCCGGCATTTCGCCTGCGGCAACGTCATCCACGCTCAGGCCATACTCTTCGATGCGCTTGCGAAAGCTGTCGACGGCGCCCTGACCATCGGCCTTGAAGGCGAAGAAGTCGATACCGGCGGTGTCGGCCTCGCGCAGGACCACCGAATGGCGGTGGAATTCGTCAAAGCATTTCAGATAAACGCGGCCATCGGCCTCGCGGCTGACAAGCTCAAGGCCGATATATTCGACATAATGCTTGATGGCTTCTTCCATATCCAGCACGCGCAACTGCGCGATACCCGGTCGTAGCAGACCCTCTTGAGACATTGGTGTTCCTCCCAAATCTGGTGTTAATCAGTTGCTTCTTTAAACCGCCGCGGCCCGACGAACGCCGGTTCGATGACGAGATCACTTTTGGGATAAACACGGCAGCTCAGCGCGTATCCGTCCCCTTGTTCCTGTTCCGAGACATGCGCCCGGCTCATCTTGCCGGTCTCATAGTCGCCCGAGATCACCCGGATACGGCAGGCACCACAGCCCCCCTGACGGCACCCCACCCGCACGGGGATCTGTCCACAGCGTTCCAGCGCCGACAAAAGCTTTTCCCCGACCCCACACAGATACGGCTGATCCTCACCCGAAATCCAAACACTGAATGTCGCATCTGCGGTCTGCTCAGTCACGGAATCGCCCCCCCCATCCGGCTTGACCCGAACATGCCGGAGGGCAATATCGTTTGTCAAATTAAATATCGTTTTTTTATGCCATAGGTGTTTAAAAACGATATTTGTATTTTTTATCGTTGTTTTTTGCGTGGATTTGGGCAATAGCTGAAATCGGAGAAACAGGGGAAATCATGATGACTCTGGCAGGAGCTGGCCTCAACCTCGGTGCAAAAACGTCTGTGAAAACAGCGATCGAAGAGGTGTATGCGTCGCTGCGTCAGGAAATTCTGAATGGCGAACTTGCACCGCAAAGCCGCTTGCGAATCGAGGAATTGCGTCAGCGTTACGGTGTCGGCTCATCGACTGTGCGCGAGGCGCTTTCGCGGCTTTTGGTCGAAAACCTTGTCACCACCGAAGGCCAGCGCGGCTTTCACGTGGCGCCGGTGTCGATCAAGGATTTCCGCGAGATCGTCGAAATGCGCACCCTGCTCGAAGCCCGCGCCGTGCGCGAAAGCATTCAGCATGGCGATGACGATTGGGAAAGCCGCTTTGTCGCCGCCCATCACCGCCTGTCCAAGATCGAAACCGAAATGCCCGGACGCGAAAAGGCCACCGTTGACGAATGGGAAATCCGCAACCGCGAATTTCACAACGCGATGATTTCGGCCTGCACCAATTTGTGGCTGCTGAACTTTCGTGAAATTTTGTATAACCACTCGGTCCGCTATCTGCGGATTTCGTTGACCGAGCGGACTATTCCCCGCGATGTGCGGGCCGAACATGACGCGATTTTCAATGCGGTGATCAACCGCGATCAGGATCTTGCGGAAAAACTGACGATTGACCACATCCGCAAATCCGTCGCGGTGATGGAAGCCCGCAAGCTGGGAGAGACCTGATGCTTGTGCCTATGTCCAATGCCCCGACCCTGCGCCTGCCGACCGTGGCCCATGGCCCCTATGACCTTGCCCAGCGGGTGCCGCCCGGTGGCACGCTGGTCTCGTTCTATCGCAGCCTGCATTGCGGGATCTGCAAGACCCACCTGAAGGAACTGGACGACCGCATCGGCGATTTCGCCATTCGCGGCGTACGCCTGATCGCGGTCAGCACCGACACGCCCGAGCGCTCCCAACAGTTGGTGTCAGAGATGCAGATCATCCGCCTGCCGGTCGGGCATTCGCTGGACCTGAAGGCCGCGCGGGATGACTGGGGTCTGATGATCTCGACCGCGCGCGACGACACTGACGAACCAGCCTTTTTCAGCGAACCGGCGCTTTATTGGGTGCGCCAGGATGGCACGATCGGTTTCAGCCTTGTGCTTTCGGTGCCGTTCATGCGCCCCGAAGCCAACCAGATTCTGCGCGCCATTGACGCCGCCAAGAAAACCGACGCCCCGCCGCGCGGTGCCTATACCGGGCCGCTGCCCTAAGGGCACCGGGCCTTACGAAATCCCAAGCGCAGGAGGAGCGCCTGAATGAGTAAACACAGCCACACGAACTAGTGTGACCCCCTGCCCGGCCATCGCCGCCCGAAGCGCGGCATCTGACCGGCAGGTTTCACCCACATGTCGCAGAGCATTCCCCCTGACCCCGGTCAGGGACCGGATGGGTTTTGCCCGCTCTGCCCCGATACGACCAAGACCGCCAGCCCTGTCCGGGCTGGCACAGGGAGGCTTTTGCGGTGCGCAGCGCCCGCTTTTTCAAGGAGGAAAGAATGTCCAAGTCCAAATTCACCCCCACGCGCCGGGGCTTTATCCAAGGCGTCGGCGCCGCTGGCGCGCTGGCCTATGCCGGTGGCCTTGCCACTCCGGCTTTGGCCAAGACCAAGACCATCAAGATCGGTTTTGTCACGCCGCAAACCGGCCCGCTGGCCATTTTTGCCGAGCCGGACCAGTTCACCCTGAACCAGTTCGCCAAGCAGATCGGCAACGGCCTGATGATCAACGGCACCGAGCATCCGGTGGAATTCATCGTCAAGGACAGCCAGTCGAACTCGAACCGCGCCTCGTCGGTTGCGCAGGAACTGATCCTTGGGGACGAAGTTGATATCATCATGGCGACCTCGACCCCCGACACCACCAACCCGGTGGCGGATCAGGCCGAACTGAACGGCGTGCCCTGCATCACCAACGACACCCCGTGGCAGCCGCATTTCTTTGGCCGTCAGGGCGACCCGGCAAAGGGCTTCCAGTATACCTATCACTTCTTCTGGGGGCTTGAGGACATCATCTCGGTGTTCATGTCGCAATGGGATCAGCTGGACACCAACAAGGTTGTCGGCGCCCTGTGGCCGAACGATCCGGACGGCAACGGTTGGAGCCACCCGCAACTGGGCTTCCCGCCGGTCATGGCCGAGCGCGGCTATCAGTTGGTCGATACCGGCCGCTATCAGAACATGTCGGACGATTTCAGCTCGCAAATCTCGGCCTTCAAAGAGGCGGGCGTCGAGATTGTCACCGGCGTGATGATCCCGCCCGATTTCACCACATTCTGGACTCAGGCCGCGCAGCAGGGGTTCAACCCGAAGGTCATGCAGGCCGCCAAGGCGACCGAATTCCCGCAGGCCATCGCCGGTCTGGGCGATCGCGCCGACGGTCTGTCGGTCGAAGTCTGGTGGTCGCCGCATCACCCGTTCGCCTCCAGCTTCACCGGCCAGACCTCGGCCGAACTGGCCGCCGATTACGAGGCAACCACCGGCAACCCGTGGACCATGCCGCTGGGCTTTAAACACTCGCTGTTCGAAGTCGCAATGGACGCGCTGAAACGCACCGAGGATCCGACCGATCCCGACAGCATCGTCGCCGCGATTGCCAGCACTGCGTATGACTCGGTCGTGGGTCACATCGATTTCAGCAAGGGTCCGGTTCCGAACATCGCCAAGACCCCGCTGGTCGGCGGTCAGTGGCACATGGACGGCGGCAAGCCGGTTCTGGAAATCGTCGAAAACAGCGACAACCCGAACATCCCGACCGGCTCGTCCATGCGGGCGATCGGCTAACGACATTGTCAGGGGCCGGCGCGCCCTGCCCCTGACACCACCTTCCGGGAGAACACCATGCAGCCAATTTTGTCGCTCAGGGGCGTCAACAAGACTTTCGGCGCGCTGACCGTAGCCGATGACGTGAACCTTGAGGTGCCGCAGGGGCAGGCGCTTGGCATCATCGGCCCGAACGGGGCTGGCAAATCGACGTTGTTCAACCTGATCGGCGGCGCGCTGCCGGTTTCGTCCGGGACGGTCAGCTTTGGCGGGCAGGACGTCACCCGCAAAACCGCGTCCGAGCGCTGCCGGCTGGGGATTTCCCGCAGCTTTCAAATTCCGCATCCCTTTGTCGGGATGACCGTTTACGAGAACCTTTTGGTGGCGTCGGCCTTTGGCGAAAGCGGCCACACCAACCCCGAACAGGCCTGCCGCGAGATCCTTGAAAAGACCGGGCTGATCGACAAGGCCAATGTGCCCGCCGGGTCGCTGACCCTGCTTGAGCGCAAGCGGCTGGAACTCAGCCGGGCGCTGGCTTCGGGGCCGAAACTTTTGTTGCTGGATGAAATCGCCGGTGGCCTGACCGAAGGCGAATGTCACGCGCTGGTCGACACCATCAAGGGCATCCGCGACATGGGCGTTTCGATCATCTGGATCGAACATATCGTTCACGCCCTGACCGCCGTGGTCGAGCGCCTGATCGTGATCGACTTTGGCAAGATCGTAGCCGAGGGCGACCCGAAACAGGTGATGGCCGACCCGCTGGTTCAGGAAATTTACATGGGGATCGCGGTCGATGACCAGGCTACTTGAAACACAGGCGCTTGAGGCGTTTTACGGCGACTTTCAGGCCCTGTTCGGCATTGATTTCACCGTGGATGAAGGCGAAACCGTCGCCATCATCGGCTCGAACGGCGCTGGCAAATCCACCTTTCTGCGGGCTTTGACCGGGCTGCGGCCGACCAAGGGCCAAAGCATCGAATTTGCCGGTCAATCAATTGCCGGCATGGCCGCCGACCGCATCCACAAGCTGGGGCTGGCCATGGTGCCCGAAGGCCGCCGCCTGTTCCCGTCGCTGACGGTCGAGGAAAACCTGCTGATCGGCGCTTCGGGCCATCGCGCCGGGCCGTGGACGCTGAAACAGGTGTACGAGATCTTTCCCGACCTCGTATCGAAACGCAGAAACCCCGGCACCGCGCTGTCGGGCGGCCAACAACAGATGGTGGCAATCGGCCGCGCCCTGATGTCGAACCCGCGGCTGTTGCTGTGCGACGAGATCAGCCTTGGACTGGCGCCGAAAGTCATCAAGGACATCTATCAGGCTGTGCCGCGCATCCGCGAAAACGGCACCTCGATTCTGGTGGTCGAACAGGATGTAGGTCAGGCGCTGGCCGTGGCCGACCGGATTTACTGTTTCATGGAAGGGCGCGTGTCTTTGACCGGCACGCCGCAATCGGTCACGCGCGCGCAGATCGCCCGCGCCTATTTCGGTATGGGGGAGGACGCGTGATGGTCTGGATCAACGCTTTGGTTCAGGGGGTTCTGCTGGGCGGGCTTTATGCGCTGTTCGCGGCGGGGCTAAGCCTGATGTTCGGCGTGATGCGCTTTGTGAACATCGCTCATGGCGATTTCATCGTGGTCGCCGCCTATCTGATGCTGACCTTCGTGGTGACTTGGGGCCTGAACCCGATCATTGGCGTGGCGCTGGTGGTGATCCTGCTGGGGATCGCCGGCTATGCCAATCAGCGGTTCGTTTTGAACCGCGTTCTGGGCAAAGACATCCTGCCGCCCATTCTGGTGACCTTCGGCATGTCGATCATCATCCAGAATGCCTTGCTTGAGGTGTTCTCGGCCGACAGTCAGAAGCTGCAGACCGGCTGGCTGGACACGTCCAGCATCTCGTTCGGCCATAACGTCGCTATCGGGGTGCTGCCGCTGATGATGTTCATCGCCGCCGTCGCCGCGATCGGGCTGTTGCAGCTGGTGTTCTATCGCACCTCGCTGGGGCGGCTGCTGCGCGCCACGTCGGACGACCCGGAAATCGTGCCGCTGATGGGCGGCAATAACGCCCATATCTTTGCCATCGCCACCATGCTGGCCAGTCTGGTCGTCGCGGTTGCCGGGATTTTTCTGGCGATGAAAACCAACTTTGACCCCACAGCGGGTCCGGCGCGGCTGTTGTTCGCGTTCGAGGCGGTGATCATCGGCGGGCTGGGCAATATCTGGGGCACGCTTCTGGGCGGGATCATTCTGGGCGTTGCCCAGACCATCGGCGCGCAAATCGACGCCGGGTATCAGATCCTTGCCGGGCATCTGGCCTTTCTGATCGTGCTGATCGTCCGCCCCACCGGGCTGTTCCCCAAGATGAAAGGCTAAGATCATGGCGACCATTTCACACACTGCGGCGCGCGGCCAAAAGGCATCGGCCCTGACCCAGAAACTGATGCTGGCGCTGGTGCTGATCGTGACCGTCGCTTTGGCCTTTGCGCCGATGTGGGCGGGCCGTGCCGATCTGCGGCTGCTGATGGAGGCGTTCAGCTTTCTGGCGCTGGCGCAGATGTGGAACATGCTGGCGGGCTATACCGGGCTGGTCTCGGTCGGGCAGCAGGCCTTTGTCGGGCTGGGCGGGTATCTGTTCTTCGCGCTGGCGATCTTTTCCGGCATCCCGGTGCTGTTGGCCATTCCGGCAGCGGCGATTGCGACCGCGCTGATCGCCATTCCCACCGGCTGGGTGGCGTTCCGCCTGCAGGGCGCTTATTTCGCCATCGGCACATGGGTGATCGCCGAGGTGTTCCGGCTGATCGCGGCACAGGCCTCGGCGCTGGGGGGCGGTTCGGGGATTTCCTTGCCGGTCGAGCTGGCAAAATCCATCGCCGCGACCCGCGATGGCCGCGATCAGGTGATGTATTACATCGCCTTTGCCATCGCCGTGCTGTCGGTGGTCGGGGTCTGGGGGCTGTTGCGCTCGCGCTGGGGTCTGGCATTGACCGCGATCCGCGACAGCGAAAACGCCGCCGAAAGCGTCGGGGTGAACACCCGCCGTGCGAAATTCCTGATCTACGTCCTGACCGCCGGCTTCACCGGCCTGACCGGGTCGTTCATCTTTCTGCAAAAGCTGCGCATCACCCCGGAAGCGGCCTTTAGCGTCAATGAATGGACCGCTTTCGTGATCTTCATCGTGGTGATCGGCGGCATCGGCACCATCGAAGGCCCGATCCTTGGCGTGATCATCTTCTTCGCCCTGCGCCAGATCGCCGCAGATTGGGGCACGTGGTATCTGATCATGATGGGTTCGATCGCGATCGGGGTCATGCTGATCGACAAGCGCGGCATCTGGGGCGCGCTGAAATCGCGCTATAATCTGGCGATTTTTCCGGTCGGGCACCGGCTGGACTAGCACACCCCAATACCCGACCCTGACAGCCGCCGCGGACAGCCCCCCTGTTCGCGGCGGTCTTCATGTATCTTCCCCATAAGCCCCATGCGAAAATTCCGCTTTAGAATCAGTGTATTTTCCATATCGCATTTACTTATTCGGTATTTTGAATAACCAAACACACGTCTGAGGTGAAAATTAACCATTTGCGTGAGTGCGCAGCAAAATTTCAAGATCAAGTTACGCTACGTCACTTTGTTGCGCGGCCGCCAAGGCCCTGACTGTAACAATTCTTAACACACTGTTTTTAATGCCTTATTTCCTCGTTTTTTTTCAAATTCAACCACAGAGCTAGCAGCGGACTCCCTAGCCCCTTCTGCCGTGAATTTTTGTAATTTTTTTCCTATTGATCAAAAATTGCACACCGTCATACATGCGCCAATTAAGAGAAATTTAAATGTTTCCTGCATGCGGCGATTTTCTGCCTCGCAGGGTTTGAGTGAGCAGTAGATCGTGACAGCTTCAGACTCGGATAATGTCTGGCCGGTCAGAGCCACCCGCACATTAGCGTTCATTCTTTTTTCACTTTTTTATGCCTCATCGCCCTCGTTCGGCGCGATTTCCTGCACGGCAAAAGACGTCAAAGGCATCACGGTCAGCAATTTCACCGTCACCGAAGCCTGTTCCGGCCCCTCTGACACCGGCACTGCGAAATTCGATCTTGGGTTCGACTTTACCGGCGGCTCGAAATACGACTTCGTTCTGGCGATCATGGACGCCGCCGACACGGTGGGCGATGGCACGCTGGACAGCAGCGAATGCCTTGGCCAGATGGCGACGGGCAACGCATCGCCCTTTGCGGATACCGATGGCGACGGCGATTGTTATGACCTTGGCGCTGGCACCTATAGCTTTTCCAACATCTCCGCGCCATTTCAGTGCCCGGTCAATGGCTCGGGCGGGTTAGAGACCAGTTTCACCCCGCGCGTGGTGTTCGGCTGGAACGGCGACGGCGGCTTTAACGTCAGCTGTGCCGAGCCCTCGACGACCTCGACCGCGGCAGCGACCAAGATCACCCTGTCTAAAACCACCACGGACACCAGCAGCACCGGCACCGCGACCGGCAGCTTTGCCTTCACCACCACCAATACCGACACCGCCAGCCCGTCGCTGACCACTACTGCGGCCAGCACCCCGGTTTCGACCGATCTGTGGGTCACCGGCACCGTCAGCGGCGGCGCTTATACCGCCGATGTGGCAATCACCGAGACGCTGGATTCGGCGTGGGATCTGACGGCAATCGCCTGCACAGACGGCAGCGGTTCGGCGGTGGGCACCTATGATCTGGCCACCGGTCTGGTCACCCTGCCCGCCAGCAGCCTGACGCTGGGATCGACCCTGTCCTGCGCCTTTACCAATAACGCTGCCTCGGCCGCGTCGGCCACGCTGACGCTGAACAAGGTCGTTGTCGGCGGCACGGCGGTGGCGGGGGATTTCACCCTGACCGCAACCGGCCCGGCAACGCTGAGCGGCACCAGCGGCATCTCGGGCACGGTTCCGACCGGCACCTATACCCTGAGCGAAACCAGCGTCACCGACTATTCCAGCGCGGTTGCCTGCTCGGGCGCCGCCGACACCAATCTGACTGACGGCCTGACGCTGGCCGATACCGAGACCGTCACCTGCACCTTCACCAACACCTATTCGCCCGCGACCGCGAATTTCACCGTCTCCAAATCCCAGACCGGCGGCAGCAACCCGGTCACCGCGCCCGGCGCGATTTCGTGGACCATCACGGTTGAGAACACCGGCTCGGTCGCGCTGACCAGCCCG
>NZ_JBFHDW010000050.1:0-11523 GCF_041584535.1 Actibacterium sp.
ACATCCGCGTGGTCATCATCCAGCCGGTGACCCCGATCGCCGCCACGGTCGCCAGCAGGTTATAGATCATCAGCGCCCCCAGGGGCGTATGCCCCAGATGCACGCCCTCGCGGCCGGTGGCCATATCCGCCACCTGCCCCAAAGCTGCGGGCACACTGGGCGGGAAATCGCTGAACCGGGCGTGCCGGGTGCCGATCACGCCCCAGATCAGCCGGATGCCGATCAAAGCCAGAACCGTCAGCCCCACTTGTTCATGCAACTTCGAGTCTTCCTCGATCAGCAGGCCGTCAGCGACGATGCCGGCGACAAGGCACCAGTGAAACACCCGAACCAGCGGATCCCAGACTTTGATACGTTTCATCGCGCCGCCCGCCTTAGTCCTTGGATTTGACGCGAACGATATTCAGCTCGGCGTCCAGATACAGTTCCACCCGATTGCCGTCTTTCAGGGCGTAGACTTCGATCAGGCCGTCTTCGGTTTCGATCTTGCGCACCTCATAGCCCTGTTCGGCCAGCATGGCGGTGATCTGAGCGGCGGTCTCGGGATGTGCGCTTTCATAGCGCGAGGCCAGCGCCGGGCCCGCAAGGGCAACCGCCAGCGACAGCGACAAAGCCGGGGCAATCATGTATTTACGCATTTGGGTCTCCTGATAGGTCAGTGTCCCGGTTCTCTCCGGGCCTGCCCCAGACCTGACCCCAAACCAGCGCGGGCGGAATTGCACCCTAGGGGCAAAGCCGCGTGGAATTGCAATCTCTAACCCCGGTTTAGGCGCATATTCGGCGCCATCGGGCCAAAATTCACCTTTCATTCACCGGGCTGCGATGATGTAACCCTTGGAACGAAACGGAATCGACGGGAGCACGGTCATGGCTGGATCAGTCAATAAAGTCATCTTGGTGGGAAATCTGGGCCGCGACCCTGAAATTCGGACATTTTCGAATGGCGGCAAGGTTTGTAACCTGCGCATCGCCACGTCGGAGAACTGGAAAGACAAAAGCACCGGCGAACGCCGCGAGCGCACGGAATGGCACACGGTCGCGATCTTTCAGGAAGGTCTGGTCCGGGTCTGCGAGCAATATCTGCGCAAAGGCAGCAAGGTCTATATCGAAGGCCAGCTTCAGACCCGCAAATGGCAGGACCAATCCGGTCAGGACCGCTATAGCACCGAGATCGTTCTGCAGGGCTTTAACGGCTCGCTGATCATGCTGGATGGTCGTGGCGAAGGCGGCGGCGGTGGCGGCAGCCAGGGTGGCGGCTATGGCGGCGGCGCACCCTCGGGCGGTGGTTATGGCGGTGGTCGCGACACCGGCGGCGGCGCAGGTGGCGGTTACGGCGGCCCCTCGGGCCCGGCCGATATGGACGACGAAATCCCGTTCTAAGGAACGCGGCAAAGGGAAGGACAGAACATGACATGGTCATTCGAGATCGGGCGGCTTTTCGGCTCGACGGTGCGGGTCCATGTCACGTTCTTCCTGTTGCTGTTCTGGATCGGCGCCGCGGCTTACGTTGAAAACGGCCAAGCGGCGGCGATCGACAGCCTGCTTTTCATTCTGGCGCTGTTCGCTTGCGTTGTGGCGCATGAATACGGCCATGCCCTGACGGCACGGCGCTATGGCATTGTCACCCGCGACATCACCCTGCTGCCGATCGGCGGCATGGCGCGGCTGGAACGGATGCCGGAGAAACCCGGACAGGAAATCCTTGTGGCGCTGGCTGGTCCGGCGGTGAACATCGTGATCTGGGCGGTGCTGGCGCTGGTGTTCGGCGCGCGGGCCTCGCTGGACGATCTGTCGGTGATGTCGCCCGAAACCGTGTCGTTCGCGGCGCGGCTGGCCTCGGTCAACCTGTTCCTTGCGCTGTTCAACCTGCTGCCGGCGTTTCCGATGGATGGGGGCCGGGTTCTGCGGGCGGTGGTGACGATCTTTACCGACCGTGTGCAGGCCACGCGCATTGCCGCCGCTGCCGGTCAGGTGATGGCATTTCTGCTGGGCTTTCTCGGGCTGGCCTCGGGCAACCCGCTTTTGCTGTTGATCGCGTTTTTCGTCTATATGGCCGCCGGGGCCGAAAGTTCCGAGGTGCAACTACGCGCGCTGGCCCGCAACATGCTGGCGCGCGATGCGATGATCACCCATTTCGAAAGTCTGGCCCCCTCGGACAGCCTGCATGCGGCCAATATGGCGCTGATCCATACCACGCAGGCGGAATTCCCGGTGCTGCATGCCGATGGCACGCTGGCCGGGTTCCTGACCCGCAACGCGATTTTTGCCGCCGACAAGGCCGAACACAAACCGTTAAGCATCTCGGAAATCATGCAGCCCGCTGGCCTCACGTTGCCGCTGACCGCGCGGCTGACCGATGCGCTGGATGCGCTTTATGCGGAAAACACCGCCGCCGTCGGCATTACCGGCCCGAACGGCGCGATGATCGGTTTTATCACCCGCGAGAATATCGGCGAATTGATGGTGATCAGCGGTCGCTGAGCGCGGTTGTCAGGATCTCGCGCACCAGCGCCCGGTCCACGTCCGAGGTCACGAAAGACGACCCGATCCCGCGCGCCAGAATGAACCGCAGCTTGCCGTCCAGCACCTTTTTATCCTGCGCCATCAGGTCCAACAGCCCATCGGCATCCGGCAGATCGCCGGGAATGTCGCGGATGTCTTTCTTCATTCCCATCGTATCCAGATGCGCCCGGATGCGCGACGGGTCTTCCTGACTGCACAGGCCCATGCGCTGCGACAGCTCGAACGCCAGCGCACAGCCGATCGCCACGCCCTCGCCATGCAACAGCCGATCGGAATAGCCGGTCGCGGCCTCAAGCGCATGGCCGAAGGTGTGGCCAAGGTTCAGCAGCGCCCGGTCGCCCTGTTCGGTCTCGTCGCGGACGACGATCTCGGCCTTCATCTCGACCGAGCGGCGCACAGCGCGGATGCGGGCGGCCTGATCGCCACGCGCCAAAGCCGGGCCGTTCTGTTCCAGCCAGTCAAAGAATTGCGCATCGCCCAGCAGGCCGTATTTGACCACCTCGCCATAGCCGGCCAGAAAATCGCGCGGCTCAAGCGTGCCCAGAACGTCGATATCGGCCAGCACAAGGCTGGGCTGATGAAAGGCACCGATCAGGTTCTTGCCCTGTTTCGAGTTGATCCCGGTCTTGCCGCCAACCGAACTGTCGACCTGCGCCAACAAGGACGTCGGGATTTGCACGAACCGCACGCCCCGGCGCAACACCGCAGCGGCAAAGCCCGCCAGATCGCCGATCACCCCGCCGCCAAGCGCCACGACCATACCGCGCCGTTCGACCTTTTCCGAGATCAGCCATTCCACCGCGCGGCTGAATTGTTCCCAGCCTTTGGTGGATTCACCTGCAGGCAATGCCAGCGCCGACATTTCGATGCCCGAGGCCGCAAGCCCGGCCCGCAAACCGTCCAGATGCAGCGCGCCGACGGTCTCGTCCGTCAGGACCGACACCCGCGGCGTATGCAGCAGCGGCGCGATAAAGGCGCCTGCCTTTGACAACAGATCGGGGCCGATATGAATGTCGTATTCGCGACCGGGCAGCGGGACGTGAACGGTTTCCATCGAACTCTCCTAGCGTTTGCTCAGCACATCGGGGCGGGTGGACAGGGCCTCGATCACCGTATCGGTCATGGCCTCGACCGAATAATCGGGGCGCGATTGAACCGTCAGATCGGCCTTGGCGTAAAGCGGCACCCGCGCTTCGTAGATTTCGCACAGGGTCTTGTAAGGGTCAGGCGTGCGCAGCAAGGGCCGGGTGTCCTTGTGCTTGACCCGGTTCCACAGCAGATGGATATCGGCCTTCAGCCAGACCGAGACACCGCGTTCGGAAATCATCTTGCGGTTTTCTTCGGACAGGAAAGCGCCACCGCCAGTGGACAGGATGCAGCATTCAGTTTCCAGAAGCCGCCCGATCACCTGGGTTTCCTTGCGGCGAAAGAACGGTTCGCCGTCGCGCTCGAATATCTCGGCGATGGTCATGTTGGCGGCTTTGACGATTTCCTCGTCGCTGTCCAGAAACGGCACGCCCAGACGACGCGCCAGCGCAGTGCCGATCGCGGTTTTTCCGGCGCCCATCATGCCGACCATCACAACAGTTTTATGCAGTTGCCACGGCAAAACCGGCAACCTCCCGCCAAGCGTTTAAAATTCCGCCCCTCAATGGCGTGAACTTGCGGAAAATACCATATATAATCGCGAACAAATTCCACTCGCCGCAGTCGCGGCGCAACAAAGGCGGGCAGTATGGGGCGGATTTTCAAAGTGTTGGTTTTCCTGATTATCGTCGGGCTGGTCGGTTTGGTCGGCTATGCCTATCTGGGAGACCTCGATCCGCAGATACGTCAGGTCAGCCAACCGGTTGTTCTGGATGGCAAGTAACCCCTTACTTTGCGCGGCGCTGGTGCTGGCGGCGATCACCGCCCTGCCCGCCCGCGCCGAAGCGCCTTTGTCGGTGATCGACTGGCTGTCGGATTCGGTGGCCAACCCGACCGATCAGGGCGCCGCAACGCAGGTGCCCGAAAGCGCCTCGCCGGGGGATGTCACGGTGACACCGCTGGGCAAGCCGCGTTTGGATGCGGTCGGGCTGTTGTCGCCCGCCGTCACCGGGTTGCCTGCGGACCTGTGGGCGAACAGCGCCGCACGCGATATTGCCTTGATGCTGGCCAGCGAACAGGCCGACGTTCTGCCATCGGTTCAGGGGCTGCTTTACACGCTGTTGCTGGCCGAACTTGAACCGCCCGAGGACACAGATGAACAGGACGGGGTGGTTTTGTTGGCGCGGCTGGACAAGCTGCTGGAGCTGGGCGCGCTGGATCAGGCGCAAGCGTTGCTTGAGCGCGCCGGGCCGACCAATCCGGCGCTGTTCCGGCGCTGGTTCGATGTGTCGCTGCTGACCGGGCACGAGGACCGCGCCTGTGCCGCGATGCGCGCCGCACCTGATATCGCGCCCACGTTCCCGGCGCGGATTTTCTGCCTTGCCCGTGGCGGCGACTGGACGGCGGCGGCGCTGACGTTAGAGACCGGCACGGCGCTGGGTTATATCTCGGACAACGAGGATGCGCTGCTGGCGCGGTTCCTTGACGCGGAACTGACCAGCGAAGACATCCCGCTGGACCCGCCCCTGCGCCCCAGCCCGCTGGTGTTCCGCATGTTCGAAGCCATCGGCGAACCGCTGGCCACCACCAGCTTGCCGCTGGCCTTTGCACAGGCCGATCTGCGCAGCAACTCGGGCTGGAAGGCCCGTCTGGAAGCTGCCGAGCGTCTGGCCCATAGCGGCGCCATTCCGGCGAACCGGCTGCTGGGCATCTTTACCGAACGCCGCCCGGCGGCCTCGGGCGGGATATGGGAACGGGTCGGGGCAATTCAGGCGCTGGATGTGGCGGTGCTGTCGGGCGATACCACCCGCGTGGCCCGCGCCTTGCCCGGCGCTTGGGCAGCGATGCAGCAATCCGAGCTTGAGGTGAACTTTGCCGATCTCTATGGCGAGCGGCTGGCCAAGCTGCCCCTGACCGGCGAGGCCCGGCGTCTGGCGCTGACCATCGGCCTGCTGTCGGCGAATTACGAGGTCATCGCCACCGGCATCACCGAACAGGACGGCCCGGAGATGGCGTTTCTGGCGGCAATCGCCGCAGGCAACATGACCGGCGCCAAGCCCGAGGGCACGATCGCCGACGCCGTTGCCCGCGCCTTTACCGCGCCCAGCCAGACACCGTCGCTGATGGCCAAACTGACCCAAGACCGGTTGGGCGAAGCGATTCTCGAAGCCCTGCACCTGATCACCGATGGCGCGCTGGGCGACGTCGCCGATATCACCTCGGGGCTGTCGTTGTTGCGTCAGGTCGGGCTTGAGGATACCGCCCGCCGCGCCGGGCTGGAACTGATGCTGCTGGAGCGGCGCGGATGACCCCCGACGCCGCCCGCCGCATTCAGACCTTTCTCGACGCCCATGCCGCCGAACAGGCCGCCGCCCGCAACACGCTGTTGGGCTATGCCCGCGACCTGAGGGATTTCGCTGACTGGCTGGAGCGGCGCAAGATCGGCATTGAGCGCGCGACCGAGGCCGATATCACCGGCTATCTGGTCGATTGCGATGCGCAGGGTCTGGCCAAGGCCACCCGCGCCCGGCGGCTGTCGTCGATCAAGCAACTGTATCGCTTTGGCTATGAAGAAGGCTGGCGCGGCGACAATCCGGCGCTGCAGATCAAGGGGCCGGGCAAATCGCGCGCCTTGCCGAAAACCCTGAGCATCGACGAGGTCGACCGCTTGCTGGACGCCGCCACCACCGGCCGCGCCGCGCTGCGCGACACCTGCCTGATGCAGGTGCTTTATGCCACCGGGATGCGGGTCAGCGAATTGGTCTCGCTGACCACCAGTGCCGCGCGCGGCGATCCGCGGATGCTGTTGATCCGTGGCAAGGGCGACAAGGAACGCATGGTGCCGCTGTCGCCCCCGGCGCGCAACGCCATGGCGGTGTGGCTGTCCGAGCGCGACGCCCAGGACGCCGCCGCCCGCAAGGACGGGCGCAAGGTCAGCCCGTTCCTGTTCCCGTCCTCCAGCAAAGAGGGCCACCTGACCCGGCACCGGTTCTATGCGCTGATCAAGGAACTGGCGGTGCAGGCGGGGGTTTCACCGGCCAAGGTCACGCCGCACACGCTGCGCCACGCCTTTGCCACGCATCTGTTGGCCGGGGGCGCGGATCTGAGGGTGATCCAGACCCTGTTGGGCCATGCCGATATTTCCACCACCGAAATCTATACCCATGTGCTGGACGAACGCCTGCGCCAGCTGGTTCTGACGCATCACCCGCTGGCCGAGGACTAAGCCCCCCTTGATCGACCGCGCCCTGATGCCCATAACAGCCCAAACCATTCTCAGGACAACCAATGGACACCGCCCCGATTTTTGACACCGCATTTCTGCTGACCGCCGGAGGCATTCTGGTGCTGCTGTTGCTGTCGGCGTTCTTTTCGGGCTCGGAAACCGCGCTGACCGCCGCTTCGCGCGGCAAGCTGCGCAGTCAGGCCGACAAGGGCTCAAAAGGCGCTGATACCGCGCTGAAGATCACCGAGGATAACGAGCGGCTGATCGGCTCGGTCCTGTTGGGCAACAACATGGTGAACATCCTTGCCGCCTCGCTGGCGACGGCGCTGTTCACGCGGGCGTTCGGTGACAGCGGCGTGGCGCTGGCAACGCTGGTGATGACGCTGTTGGTGCTGGTCTTTGCCGAGGTGCTGCCGAAAACCTATGCCATCACCAATGCCGAAATCGCGGCGGCGCGGGTGGCACCGACCATTCGCGTGGTGATCCTGGTGTTTTCGCCCGTCGTGGCGGCGGTGCGGGCGCTGGTGCGCGGTGTGCTGGCGGTGTTCGGCGTCAAGACCGACCCCGACAGCCATATTCTGGCCGTGCGCGAGGAAATCGCCGGCGCCCTGCATCTGGGCCATTCCGAAGGTCTGGTCCAGAAAGAGGACCGCGACCGCATCCTTGGCGCGCTGGATCTCAGCGACCGCACGATCGAAGAAATCATGCTGCACCGCTCGAATATCTCGATGCTGAACGCCAATGAGGACCCCGAGGTTCTGCTGTCGCAATGTCTGGAAAGCCCGCACACGCGGCTGCCGATCTATCGCGACGACCCGGAAAACATCATCGGCGTGGTCCATGCCAAGGACATGCTGCGGGCCATCGACAAGCTGGTGCGCGGCTCGGGTGGCGGCTCGACCGAGGCGCTGAAAACCTTCAAGATCACCGAAGTGGCGATGAAGCCGTATTTCGTGCCGGAAACCACGACTCTGGATGACCAGATGCGCGAATTCCTGCGCCGCCACACGCATTTCGCGCTGGTGGTCGATGAATATGGCGCGCTGCAAGGGCTGATCACGCTAGAGGACATCCTTGAGGAAATCGTTGGCGAAATCACCGATGAATTCGACATTGATGCCGAACATCCGGTGCGCCGTGGCGAGGATGGGAATTACATGGTCGATGGCTCGATGACGATCCGCGACCTGAACCGCGCCACCGATTGGAACCTGCCCGACGAAGAGGCCAACACCGTCGCCGGTCTGGTGATCCACGAGGCGCAGATGATCCCGAGCGAGGGTCAGGTGTTCAGCTTTCACGATTTCCGCTTCGAAGTGGTCAGCCGCAAGGACAACCGCATCACCCGGCTGAAAATCCGTCCGCTTTAATCCGGCATGCCGCTGCGCACGGCCTGTTCACAGGCCCGCGCCAGATCCTTGCGGCTGTCGAAATCCGACACCTTCAGCGGCGGGTGATAGACCAGCTCGACCGAGCCTTGCTTGCGCTGCGCCAGCACCTTCAACAGATGCGGGCCGAACTCCATATCGCCCCACCAGCCGTAAAACCGCGGATCGGCACCTTGCGGTGCGCGGTAGATCACCGTCACCGGCTGGATATGCAGGAACGGTCGCAGGCTGTCGGTCAGAAACGCCGCGAACAGCGTCGATTTGAACGGCAGGATATGGCGGCTGTCGGTCGAGGTGCCCTCGGGAAAGAACAGCAGCTTGTGCCCGGCGGTCAGGCGCGCCTCGAACAGTTCTTTCTGTTGCTTGGCATGGCGCGGGTCGCGCTGAATGAACACCGTGCCGGTCGAGCGCGCCAGCCAGCCGATACCGGGCCAGTTCGCAACCTCGGCTTTCGAAACGAAATAGACCCGCTTGCGGGCGTTCAGCGTGAAAATATCCAGCCACGAACTGTGATTGGCCACCACCGCGCCGCGCTGGGTCATGCGCTGGCCGGTCACGCGATACTCGATACGCAGGATGACAAAGGCCATGTGACAGACGAATTGGCTGATATGCGGCGTCACCGGACGGTGCAGGCCGCAGATCGGCCGCTCGACCAGCCGCACCAGCAGCAACAGCCCCAGACAGCCAAAGGTTATCGTGCCCAGAATAGTGCCGCGCCAGACCACCCGCAGCCAGCCGGCTGGCGTGATCTTGGGCTCTTCCGGAATGTCGTCAATCCAGGCTTTGCTCATCGTTTATGCTCGCGGGCATACATGGCGCGGCTTTTGGCGTTCATCTTTTCGGTGTCCATGATCAGGCAGACATCGGTGGTGTTGAACTGATGGTCGATATAGGCGCCCTCGCCCACATAGCCACCCAGCCGCAGATAGGCCTTGATCAGCGCCGGAGTCGCCAGCATCGCCGCCTTGCGGTCGATCTGGTCGCGCGGGATCAGGTCCATGCGCTGACCGTGATCAGGCAGGACGCGGGCCCGCAACTCGGGCGGCGCCAGATGATAGTGATGCAGATAGGCCAGCGGCATTTTCAGCGCCGCCGTGTCGGTGCCGTGAAAACTGGCCACGCCGAACAGAACCTCGATCCGGTGCTCCAGCACGTAATCGGCCAGCCCGGTCCACAGATGCATCATCGCGGTGCCGCCGCGATAATCCTTGTGCAGGCACGAGCGCCCCAGTTCCAGCAACCGGCGGCCACAGGATTTCAGCGCGCTCAGGTCATATTCGGATTCGGAATAGAACCGGCCCAGCTCCTGAGCCTGCTCGCCGCGCAGCACCCGGTAAACCCCGACAACATGGTCCAGCGCCGCGCGATCGCGGGTCTTGTCGATCAGGATCAGGTGGTCGAAATGGGGGTCGAACGCGTCCATCTCCAGACGCTTTTGATGGTCGACCAATGCGCCGTCACCGCCCAGTTCGCTGACGAACACCTCATACCGCAAACGCTGGGCCGCCCGCAGATCCTGCGGATCGGTGGCGAGTTTCAGCTCGAAATGTGTGTCGGCGGAAAGCATATGCTGCGACTGGAACCCGGTCTGTTTCGCCGCTCTTCTAGGCAGCGGAGGCGGCTTTGGCAACCTCACTGGCGGTTGACCCGTGTTAACCACCCGTTAAGGTTGTTCATGCACATCTGGAACGTGCACACCAACAGGTCAGGAATCGAATACCGGAATGAGCTCGACCCGCGCCCCGTCGATCACCACCTTGCCCTGGTGTTCGAAATTGACCGTCACCTTGCCGTTGATGTTCGACTGCACCTGCCCCAGCCCCCAATCGGGCTGGCCCGCGTGCCGGACCAGCATCCCCGGCTCAAGCATATCGTTCAAGTCGCGCATGGCGGTTCCTTTCCAGCGGGGAGTGCGATGACCAGACCGCACACCCAGACCGATCTGAGCGCCCTTTTGGGCTCGCGTATCTGTCACGACCTTATCAGCCCTCTGGGGGCAATCGGCAATGGGCTTGAGTTGTTGACGCTGACCGGGTTGAACGATGACAGCCCGGAATTTGCGCTGATGGCCCAGTCGGTCGAGGCGGCGAATGCCCGTATCCGCTTGTTTCGTATCGCTTTTGGCCAGTCCAGCACCGGCCAGACCGTGCCGGTATCGGACCTGTCCGATATTCTTGACACCGGCTTTGCCAGCCGCCGGTTGCGACTGACCCACAGCCTGCCCACGGTGATTTCGCGCGACGAGGCACGGATCGCCCTGCTGGCGCTGCTGACGGTTGAAACCGCGCTGCCGCTGGGTGGCGATCTGACGCTTGCGCAGGATGGCGGGGTCTGGACCCTGACCGCCCGCGCCAAACGCATCGGCGCCGACCCGCGGCTTTGGGCCAGTCTGGACAGCGGCCAAACGCCCGCCGGCCTGTCACCTGCGGAAGTGCAATTCGCCTTGCTGCCTGCCGCCGTGGCCAAGGCCGGTCGCCAATTGTCGGTTACCCGAACCGAGACCAGCCTGAGCCTGCGGTTTTAAGGCCGCACCGTCCCGTCACCGACCACGATATATTTGAAACTGGTCAGCTGTTCGGCCCCGACCGGACCACGGGCATGCATCTTGCCGGTGGCGATGCCGATCTCGCCGCCCATGCCGAATTCGCCGCCATCGGCAAACTGGGTCGAGGCATTGCGCATCAGAATCGCGCTGTCGATCCGTTCAAAGAACCGGTCGGCGGCGGCGTCATCTTCGGTGATGATGCATTCGGTGTGGCTGGAGCTATAGCGGCGGATATGGGCGATCGCGCCATCGACATCATCGACGATCTTGGCGGCGATGATCGAGTCCAGATATTCCTTGCCCCAATCTTCGTCACTGGCGACGACGGAACCTTTCAGCCCCTCGCCCGCCCGCACTTCGACACCGGCTTCGATCAGCATGTCGATCAGCTCCTGCCCCAGCGTCGCGGCAATGTCGCGGTGGAGCAACAGACACTCGGCCGCGCCGCAAATGCCGGTGCGGCGGGTCTTGGCGTTCATCACCACGCGCCGCGCCTTTTCGGGATCGGCAGCCTTGTCGACATAGACATGCACGATGCCTTCCAGATGGGCGAACACCGGCACCCGCGCCTCGCGCTGCACCAGTCCGACCAGACCCTTGCCGCCACGCGGCACGATCACGTCGATATAATCGGTCATCCGCAGCATCTCGGCTACGGCGGCGCGGTCGCGGGTCGGCACGCGCTGAATGGCATCCTCGGGCAGGCCAGCGGCCCGCAGCCCGTCTTGCAGACAGGCCTGAATCACGCCCGA
>NZ_JBFHDW010000051.1:0-11437 GCF_041584535.1 Actibacterium sp.
GGGGCGCTGCCCCGAACCCCGGAGTATTTGACCCAAGAAAAAAACCGTTTTTTCTTGGTCTAAATACTCATATCCCGGCCCTGTCAGGCCGCGCGCCTATTGTTTGGCGCGCTCGGCCTCGATCTTGCGCCAATCCGCAACGTTGCGATTGTGCTCGGCCAAGGTCTCGGCAAAGGCGTGGCCGCCACTGCCATCGGCGACGAAATAGAGATAGTTCGTCTCGGCCGGGTTCAACGCCGCCTCGATCGAGGCGCGCCCCGGGTTGGCGATCGGGGTCGGCGGCAGGCCATCAATGATATAGGTGTTATAAGGCGTGTCGCGGCGCAGCTCGCTTTGCCGCAGGCCACGGCCAAGCGCGCCCTTGCCGTTGGTGAGGCCGTAAATCACCGTCGGGTCGGTTTGCAACCGGATACCCTTGGTCAGGCGGTTGATGAACACGCTGGCGACCTGCGGACGTTCGCCCGCCACGCCGGTTTCCTTTTCAACGATCGAGGCCAGGATCAGCGCCTCTTCGGGGCTGTTCAGCGGCAGGCCCTCGGCGCGGCCTTGCCAGAGGTCGGCCAGAATTTGCGCCTGCGCCGCTTCCATATCGGCGATCAGCGCGGCCCGATCAGCGCCGCGCGACAGTTCATAGCTGTCAGGGGCAAGGCTGCCCTCAGCTGGCACGCCGTCGATGTCGCCGCTCAGGAATTCGGCCTGCGCCAGTTCCTGCACCACTTGCCAGCTTGTCACCCCTTCGGCCAGCGTCACCCGATAGCGCACATCCGGCGCGGCGGTGATCTGGATATATTGCGCCGGGATTTCATCGGCGCCGGGGTCAAAAGCCAGAACCTCGATATAGCGATTGGTCGTCGGGTCCAGTTCACGCACCTGCAATTCGGCACTTTGGATACCGATGCGGAAATTCACCTCGGTGCCGCAGGTCGAGCGCCCCGAGCGGGTGATCTGATCGACGATCTGTTCCATCGACGCGCTGGCCGGGATCAGGAAACTGCCCGCCTTCAGCTGGTCAGCTTTGCCGCTGTAATCGGCACCTATCCGGAGAATCTGAGCGTTTGAAACCGCGCCTTGTTTGGCCAGCTCGTCCGAGACCCGGCGCATGTTGCTGCCGGTCTCGACCTTCAGACAGATTGCCTCGGCCAGTGGGCCGGGGTTGACGTATTGCCCCTTGCCCCACAGCACCACGCCGCCCAGCAGAACCAGACCGACGATGAACAGCGTCAGGGCATTCGAGGCAATACTGCGCCACATATCAGATCAGACCTTGGCCAGCACAAGTGATGCGTTGGTGCCACCAAAGCCGAACGAGTTGCTGAGCGCGATGTTGATTTCGCGCGGCTGGGCCTCATTGGCGGCAAGGTTGAGTTTCGGTTCGATCGCCGGGTTATCAAGGTTGATCGTCGGCGGCGCGATCTGATCGCGGATCGCCAGCACCGAGAAGATCGCTTCGACCGCGCCAGCGGCCCCCAGCAGGTGACCGATCGACGATTTGGTCGAGGACATCGTCGCCTTGGCGGCGGCATTGCCCATCATGCGCTCGACCGCGCCCAGTTCGATCGTGTCGGCCATGGTCGAGGTCCCATGCGCGTTGATGTAATCGATATCGCCCGGCTCGATCCCGGCGCGTTTCAGCGCCGCGCGCATAGCGCGTTCGCCGCCTTCGCCGGATTCCGACGGGGCGGTGATGTGATAGGCGTCGCCCGACAGGCCATAGCCGATCACCTCGGCATAGATCTTGGCGCCGCGCGCCTTGGCATGTTCGTATTCTTCCAGAACCACAACGCCCGCGCCCTCGCCCATGACAAAGCCGTCACGGTCGGAATCATAAGGACGGCTGGCCTTGGTCGGATCGTCAGCGCGTTTGGTCGACAGCGCCTTGCAGGCGTTGAAACCGGCGATCCCGATTTCCGAGATCGGGCTTTCGGCGCCACCGGCCAGCATCACGTCGGCATCGCCCCACTGGATCAGACGGGCCGCATCGCCGATGGCATGGGCGCCGGTCGAACAGGCGGTGACAACAGCATGGTTCGGCCCTTTAAAGCCATAACGGATCGATACCTGACCCGAGATCAGGTTGATCAGCGCGCCGGGGATAAAGAACGGTGACACCCGCCGCGGACCACGTTCATTCAGCAGAACCGCAGTCTCGGCGATCGAGCTGAGACCGCCGATGCCCGAACCGATCATCACGCCGGTGCGCTCAAGGCTTTCGGTATCGGTGGGCTTCCAGCCCGAATCCTCGACCGCCTGAACCGCAGCTGCCATACCATAAAGAATGAAATCATCGACCTTGCGGCGCTCTTTCGGCTCCATCCAGTCATCGGGATTGAAGGTGCCGTTGCTGCCGTCGCCCATCGGGATTTCGCAGGCATATTTGGTGGTCACCCGCTCGGGATCGAACCGGGTGATGGTTCCCGCCCCCGACTGACCGGCCAACAGCCGTTTCCAAGTTTCCTCGACTCCGCAAGCCAGCGGAGACACCATTCCCAATCCGGTAACGACCACTCGACGCATTTTTGCTCCTCCTGCCTCGGCATTATTCGCAGTCCTGATACCGCGCTTTGGCCAATATGGGCAAGTGGATCGGTTGTCGCCAGACTAAATTACACGCCCAACCAAGAAACGCGCAGGGTGGGAAATCATTGGAGACAGGCACAAAAAAACGGCGCCCACATCGGGGCGCCGTTGGTTCACAGCCCTGAAGGCGTAAACTTAAGAAGCTTCGGTGATGAATTTCACCGCGTCGCCAAAGGTCTGGATGGTTTCGGCGGCGTCATCCGGGATCTCGATGCCGAATTCTTCCTCGAAGGCCATGACCAGCTCGACGGTGTCCAGGCTGTCAGCGCCCAGGTCGTCGATGAAAGAGGCGTTTTCGGTGACCTTGTCTTCTTCCACGCTCAGGTGCTCGACAACGATCTTTTTCACGCGATCTGCGATGTCGCTCATATCAATTCCTCATAGGTCTCTCGGGCGATTGCCCTGTTCAGTCACTTGGCCCCTTGGACCGCTCGTTGCCAGCCAGCGCGCCGCGCGCCAATGGCGAAATCTGCGCCGCTATAGCATAAAGGAACCACGACGCAAACGCTTTCAATGCCCCGAAGGGCAAGGTTTACACCATATCCATGCCGCCATTCACATGCAGTGTTGCGCCGGTGATATACGAGGCCTCTTGGCTGGCCAGATAGGCCACAGCCGCGCCGATCTCTTCCGGGGTGCCCATGCGACCCGCCGGGATCACGCTTAGAATCCGCGATTTCTGCTCGTCGTTCAGCTCATCCGTCATCGCGGTGGCGATAAAGCCGGGGGCGACGCAGTTGACGGTGATGCCACGGCTGGCAACCTCGCCGGCCAGTGATTTCGACATGGCGACCAGACCGGCCTTGGCGGCGGCATAGTTCGCCTGACCGGCATTGCCGGTGCGCCCCACGACCGAGGTAATGTTGATGATCCGGCCCCAACGCGCCTTCATCATGCCGCGGATCGTGGCCTTGGCCAGTTTCATCGGCGCGGTCAGGTTCACGTCCAGAACCGCCTGCCAATCGGCATCCGACATCCGCATGAAGACGTTGTCGCGGGTGATCCCGGCGTTGTTGACCAGAATATCCAGCCCGCCCATCGCGGCAATCGCCTGTTTCGGCAGCTCGGCCAGTTCAGCGTCATCGCCCAGATTGCACAGCAATACATGCGCGCGCGCGCCCAGTTCGGCGGCCAGCGCCTCAAGCGGGGCCACGCGCGTGCCAGACAGGCCCACCGTCGCGCCCTGCGCATACAAGGCCCGCGCAATCGCGCCGCCGATACCACCCGACGCCCCGGTCACCAGCGCGCATTTTCCTGTCAGATCAAACATGTCCTGCCCTCGTTTTAATTATCGGCCGATGCCGCAAGGCTTTCCACCGCGGCCTTGACCTCGTCCGGGGTGCCGACGGCGCGGGTGGTGGCGGTCTTGTCGATCCGGCGGATCATCCCCGACAACGCCTTTCCTGCCCCTATTTCCCAGAATTCCGTCACGCCCTTGCCCGCCATCCAAGCCACGGATTCGCGCCACCGCACTGAACCCGTCACCTGATCGACCAGAAGCGAGCGCACGGTGCTGGGCTGGCTGACGTCATGGGCCAGCACGTTGGCAACCAGCGGCACGGCCGGTTCCTTGATGTCGACCTTTTCCAGCGCCTCGGCCATGACGGCGGCGGCGGGCTCCATCAGCGCGCAATGGAACGGAGCCGAGACCGGCAACATCACCGCCCGTTTCGCCCCGGCCTCGCGCGCCAGTTCGACCGCGTGCTTGATGGCATCGGCATGACCCGAGATTACCACCTGCGCCGGATCGTTGTCATTGGCGGCCTGACAGACCTGCTGCGTGTCCTTGGCGGCCTGCCGGGCGATCTTGTCAGCCGTGGCGAAATCCAGCCCCAGCAGCGCCGCCATGGCGCCAATGCCGACCGGAACCGCTTGCTGCATCGCCAGACCACGGGTGCGCAACAGACGCGCCGCATCGGCGATGCTGAGGGCGCCAGCGGCGGCCAGCGCCGAATATTCGCCAAGGCTGTGACCGGCGACATAAGCGGCGGCCTGAATGCCGACGCCTTCGGCCTCAAGCGCGCGCATCGCCGCCAACGAGGTCGCCATCAGGGCCGGTTGGGCGTTTTGGGTCAGGGTCAGGTCGTCCTGTTCGCCGTCCCAGATCAGGCCGCTCAGGCTTTCGCCCAGGGCCTCGTCCACTTCGTCGAACACGGCTTTCGCCGCCGGATAAGCCTCGGCCAGCGCCTTGCCCATTCCTATCGTCTGTGCCCCTTGGCCCGGAAATACAAAAGCCCGCGTCATGCCGTCCCCTTCGGTTTTTTGATTGCAAACCGTCTAAACGGTGCCGGACAAGTAAACAAGAGAAACGCGGCCTCAGCCTAGTCTTCTTTATGGTCCTCTTCCGAGGATCGCTCGTCAGACTCGTGCGCGTCCTCGCGGCTTTGCCAGTCGCGCCAATTCGGTGCCGCCGCCGCCTCGCTGCCCGAGACCGACGTGGCCGGTTCCGGCGCGGCGCTGACCTGAATGCTGCTCAGCTCGGTGTTCAAAGCCTCGGTCTGGCGGTTGGTGCCGATGGAAACACCAGCGGTGATCGCAATACCCAAGCCAATCACGCCCGTGCATAGAACCACGTAATCCGTGGTGACGGCCCCGTCTTCGGATTGGGCAAAGTCATTGAACCTATTACACAAATTCCGCAGCATCGCTGACCCCGGAAAACCGGGCCGCCCGTCGCGGCCCAAACCGGATGCACGCTACGTTTAATTTTCGTCAAATTTGAGGCGTTATCCGGCCGCACCCTGCGACAAACGCGCCAGATATTCCAGCGCGGTGCGATCCTCGACCTCGGCCGCTTCGATATTGGCGACGTTGCGGCGCACCCGCGCGGCGTGCCGCCCGGTCTCGACCGTCTGGTTCGACCCGCGCGCGATCTTGGCCGCCAGTTCAGATTCCGAACGGGTGTAATAGTGGTTCAACTGCAGGTGGTCGGTCGAATAAAACCCGCGCCCAGTCCGGTCCTTGATCGCAAAGCGTTCGCCCCGGTCATTCCAGGTGACCGCCTGCCCGTCGACCTCGTATCGGTGCACCCGGATCGCCGTGACATGGCAGGGATCAATCACCGTCTTGAAATTCGTCACTCCGCGCGCGCCGCTCATCGGGTCGGCCACGCGGCGGGTGTAATTTTCCAACACCCCGCCCTCGGGCGCCTCGACATGGCCGTTGCGCCCGAAATTGTGCCACGGCAGTGAAATCTGCGGGCATTCGGTCAGATGTTCCAGCGCTGCCGGAATGCTGTCGGCCTTGGTTGGAATCAAGAATTCATCGGCGTCGATACAGGCCATCCAGCGGTATTTCGGCCCGTAATTGCGGATCGCATGGGCATAGGCCAGCACCTGATTGTGAATTTCCCGGCCCGTCAGCGCATCGCGCAGCTTTTGGTCCCATGGGATCACCGTCAGCCGATCCCCCGCTGCCGCGCGCAACTGCTGTTCGGTGTCATCCGTCGAGGCGCCGTGATAAGCATAGATATGCGACACCCCGGCCCGCAGATGAAACCGCGCCCATTCGCCGATATGCCGCCCTTCGTTCACCACGATCAGAACCAGCGCCACCCCCGCCCGGCCCGGCACCGGGTCCGGCGGCGTGATCGCCAGTTTCGAAATCGTCTTGCGTGACAGCAGCGCGCCCAGCATGCGGGATCCTCCGAATTTTCCCCTGTCTAGCCGCGACCACGGATCATGACCAGCACCCGGAATCCGAAACGCCCACTTTCCCCGTGAGGAGAGAGCGGACGTTCCGAGCCTGAGGACTCAGGGACTTGCCGGAATTATGGATCAGGCCTCGGCGAGGACCGGTTCATCGCCGGTCGGCACCAGACGGCGACCGACACGTTCCCAGCCGCGAACCGGGCTGCGCGAAGGTTGAAGTTCGTTGGTCAGGCGCTGGTGCAGGACCCGCATCGTCGACTCGCGGCCCGAAGCCAGAGACAGCACACGCTTGCCCTTGCCCAGCCGCACATGCAGTTGCGCACAGCCGCCGAAGCCTTCGCAACGCTTGATATAGGTGCTGGTAATCTCGCTGAACGGCACTTCGCGCTGGACGCGGAATTTGCCTTTGCGGTTCACTACGCCCTGGCGCAGGCTTTGTTTCTGCACATCGACCTGAATTTCATGGCCCATGCCACGATCCGAGATCCACAGGAACAACAGCGCCGGCATGGCCATGCCAAGGCTGGACATGATCCGGTATCGGGTGCTGTCGGCAACCTGTGTCACGGCATCGACGCTGGGAAACAGCCAATTCATGCAGGCGGCGATCAGACAGGCGATGCCTGCGACGGCACAGACCCGCTCGATAAGGGCGGCGCGATTGCTCCATTGGGTGTCCGAGCTGATGATAAAGCCCCAGTTGGTCTCGCACAGGCTAACCCATGGACCAGAGGTCGGCACTCCCGACACTCCGAAATTGCTGAACTGTGAATGCGCGGTCATGGCGCTCTCTCCTCGGCGTTATTTCCTTAACCTTGTTGGCGAATCGTGGTGAAAATGCGGCAACCTCAGCCCCATTTCGCGGCAAGGTTGTAAAAAGTTAAAATTTGGCGCTTTTTACGCTTTTAGCGCCCGTTGCTGCGGCAGCGAACCCTTGCAACATCGGTCTCGCTATGTATAACGGCGCATCCTTCCGCACTTTATGCGAAACCGGCGCAGTCTCTCGTGAGTGGTCTGCGGAAGGGGTGGCCACTCTATGAAATGCGCCCGTGAACAGAACTGGAGCCCACATGCCGCTTTACGAGCATGTCTTCATTGCGCGTCAGGACCTTTCCAACGCGCAGGCCGAAAGCCTTGTCGAACATTTCTCCACGGTCCTCGCAGATAACGGCGGCAGCGTCGTTTCCAGCGAATACTGGGGCGTCAAGACGATGGCCTACAAGATCAACAAGAACCGTAAAGGCCACTATGCCTTCCTGAAAACCGATGCGCCCTCGGCCGCGGTTCAGGAAATGGAACGCCTGATGCGCCTGCATGACGACGTGATGCGCGTTCTGACCATCAAGGTCGACGAACATGCCGAAGGTCCGTCGGTTCAGATGCAGAAACGTGACGAACGTGGCGACCGTGGTGATCGCGGGGACCGTGGCGACCGCGGTGACCGCGGTGAACGTCGCGAACGTCGTTGATCTTCAGATAAGGAAAGGACTGTAAATCATGGCAGCCAAACCGTTTTTCCGTCGTCGCAAAGTGTGCCCCTTCTCGGGCGACAACGCTCCCGCGATCGACTATAAAGATACCCGCCTTCTGCAGCGCTATATTTCCGAGCGTGGCAAGATCGTGCCCTCGCGCATCACCGCCGTCTCGGCCAAGAAGCAGCGTGAGCTGGCCCGCGCCATCAAACGCGCCCGCTTTCTTGCCCTGCTGCCCTACGCCGTGAAGTAAGGAGCAAGACACATGCAAGTAATCCTTCTGGAACGTGTGGCCAAACTGGGCCAGATGGGCGAAGTCGTCGCTGTTAAAGACGGCTATGCCCGCAACTTCCTGCTGCCGCAAGGCAAAGCCCTGCGCGCCTCGGAGGCCAATATCGCCTCGTTCGAGACCCAAAAGGCACAGCTCGAAGCCCGCAACCTGGAAACCAAGAAAGAGGCCGACGCACTGGCCGTGAAACTTGGTGGCCAGAAATTCATCGTGATTCGTTCGGCCGCTGACGGCGGGGCGCTGTATGGCTCGGTAACCCCGCGCGATGCCGCTGACGCCGCAACCGCTGCCGGTTTCTCGGTGGATCGCAAGCAGATTATGCTGACCGCCCCGATCAAATATCTGGGCCTGCACGACCTGACCGTTCAGCTGCACCCTGAGGTTGAAGTCACCATTCAGGTGAACGTCGCCCGCTCGCAGGAAGAAGCCGAACTGCAAGCCTCGGGCAAATCGATTCAGGAACTGGCCGCCGAAGCCGAGGCCGAAGCCGAATTCGAAATCGCCGAACTGTTCGACGATATCGGGTCCGCTGCTTCGGATGAGGATCGCGACGAAGACGCCTGATCCGAACGACCTGAAAGACAATAGAAGCCGCGCCTTGCAAAAGGCGCGGCTTTTTTGTGCGCGGGGACGGTTCAGATCAGACCCCTGTGCCCGTGGTGCGGGCGGGATTGAGTATTTAAGCCAAGAAAAAGACCACGCGGCGTAAGGGCCTAGCCGTGTTTTTGATGTTCGCAGGTCACATTGGGATTGAACGGCATCAGCGCACCCGCAGGGTTTTCGCGGAACAACCAGACATGCTGATCGAAATGCGGCATGAAGGCATGAGCTTCGTCGGCTTCGGTGGCCGGGTCATCGGCCATGTGATCCCACAGGCGACCGTTGATCATCGGCGGGCCGTCATGGCCGGCTTCTTTCCATGCTTTCTCGAACACCAGATTCTCGACACCGACCAATTCCATCGACCCGTCTTCCTGCGGTTCATAGAGCAGGATCGCCGGGGCCATGAAATCGGTATGGGTGCTCATCCCGTCGACGCGCGGCTCGGCGCCGGTGATCTGCAGCATCATCGGGTTGAGATAGTGTATCCCCATCCCGCCCCATTCCGGCGGCAGGCCCTCTGCCCCGGCCGAGACACAATGCCCTGACGGGTCGGGAATATAGCCGTCGGCCAATGCGGCATTCACGTCCTTGTATTTCTCGACCGCGGCGCGCAGCGCATCGAGATCATAGTCTTCCGCAAGGGCTGGCAGCGGGGCGGCAAGCAGCGCGACCAGACCCAAGCACTTGATATTTTTGCTAAACATATCGGATTCCTCCGTTGGGGGCGGACACCAGAGCAGTCCGGTCCGCACCAACCAAGTATGAATAAATGTCCGAGTCGAAGCAACGGGGTCACAGCAGCCAAAAAGAAAGGCCGCCCAACCGGGCGGCCTTGCAATGTGAACAGGCAGGATCTGCTTATTCTTCGTCCAGTTTTTCCAGAGCTTTCTGCAGATCGTCCTTGCTGACCTCTTTGTTGGTCACTTCGGCAAGTTCGAACAGATAGTCGACCACTTTGTCTTCAAAGATCGGCGCCCGCAGCTGCTGTTGCATCTGCTGGTTTTGCTGAATGAATTCAAAGAACTGACGTTCCTGACCCGGGTATTGGCGGGCTTGGTTCATCACGGCCTGAGTCATTTCGGCGTCGGTGACTTCGACTTCGGCCTTGCGACCGACTTCGGCCAGCAACAGGCCAAGGCGCACACGGCGCGCGGCCAGCTTGTTGTGCTCGTCGGTGACTTCGACTTCGCCGTGGTTGTGGTCATGCACGTCCGGGTTTTCTTCGTGCCACAGCTGATGCGCGATCTGCTTGGCCTCGGCATCCAGAAGCGACGGCGGCAGGTCGAAATCGACCTTGACGTCCAGCGCGTCCAGCAAAGCCCGCTTCATCAGAGCGCGCGACGCGCCGGTGAATTCGGCTTCGAGACGTTCTGCGATCTGCTCTTTCAGCATGTCCAGGTTGTCAGCGCCAAACTGTTTCGCCAGTTCGTCGTTGATATCCGCCGGTTTCGGCGCCTTGACGGCTTTGACGGTGCAATCGAACACCGCGTCTTTTCCGGCCAGATTGGCGGCGCCGTATTCGGTCGGGAAGGTCACGTTGACGGCGACTTCGTCACCGGCTTTGACACCGACCAGTTGCTCTTCGAAACCGGGGATGAACGAGCCCGAGCCCAGCACCAGCGGGTAATCTTCGGCCGAACCACCGTCGAAGGCTTCGCCATCGACCTTGCCGACAAAGTCGATCACAACCTGATCGCCGTCCTTGGCTTTGCTGCCCTTGCGGCGGTCTTCAAAGTTCTGAGCGGTGCCGGCCAGATTTTCCAGGGCTTCCTGAATGTCGGCTTCGGCGGCCTTGACGACCAGACGCTCCAGCGCCACGCCTTTCATATCCACATCCGGGATCTCGGGCAGGGCTTCGTAGGTCATGGTGACGACGACATCGTCGCCCTCTTTCCACTCTTCGCCGCCTTCCATCTTGACGTCGGGCTGCAGAGCCGGACGGTCGCCGGTCTTTTCGAAGTGCTCGCTCATCGCACCGTCGATGGTTTCCTGCATCGCCTCGCCCAGCAGACGCTGGCCGAATTGCTTTTTCAGCAGCGCCATCGGCACTTTGCCTTTGCGAAAGCCCTTGAGTTCGATATCGGGCTGCGCTTCGCTGAGTTTTTCGTTCACCTTCGCGTCCAGTTCGGCCGCAGCAACGATGATCTGATAGCCGCGCTTCAGACCCTCGTTCAGGGTTTCGGTCACCTGCATTTTATCGTCCTTCTTACCATCTTTGGTGCGGGTGGAGGGACTTGAACCCCCACGCCTTGCGGCGCCAGAACCTAAATCTGGTGCGTCTACCAATTTCGCCACACCCGCAAAACCACGAGGCAGCCCAAAAGGCCGCCTCGGAAATCCGCGCCCTTCTAGCAAAGCTGGCGGCAGGATGCGAGAGGAAAAGCGTGAAGAAAACTCTCGCCCGGTCAGCAAATCTGGCCTAGGCTTGGGCAAAACGATAAAACAAAAACGAGCAGGTTCCAACATGACCCACGCGACAGATGGGCGCGCGGTGCGGCAAATGCCGTATCAGCCCGATTCCGTCGCCTCCGGTGTGATCGCCGGGGGCAGTGTTATCTATACGCTCGAAGGGGCGTTTCCGGTCGAATTCCTGTCGCCCGGCGACCGGATTATCACCCGCAACGGTGCGCGGCATTTGCGCCATGTCAGCGTGCGCGTCGAACAGCGCGAAGGCTATCCGCCGACGGCGCGGCTGTTCGCGCTGCATTTCGACGAGGCCGAGGTGGTTCTGGGCGACGGGTTTCAGCTGACGTGCAAACCGTTGCCGGTGCGCAAGATGCGGCTGCACTACCCGATCAGATCGCGCAACACCTGCGGCAACATCTCGGGCAGGTCCTCGGCGATCA
>NZ_JBFHDW010000052.1:0-11356 GCF_041584535.1 Actibacterium sp.
ATACCAACGTGATGAGCCACCGCTCGGGCGAGACCGAGGACGCCACCATCGCCGACCTCGCCGTCGCCACCAACTGCGGCCAGATCAAAACCGGCTCGCTGTCGCGGTCGGACCGTTTGGCGAAATACAACCAGCTGATCCGCATCGAAGAAGCCCTGGGCGAAACCGCGCTTTACGCTGGCCGTTCGATCCTGAAATAAGCGACTGATCCGATTGCGACCGGCCCTTCGGGGCCGGTCATTTCTTTGCCTCGCGGCCTTTGGCCGCTCAGGCATGAGTATTTGAGCCAAGAAAAAGACAGGCGTTTCTTTTTCGCTCAAATATCCCGGGGTTTGGGGCAGCGCCCCAATCCTGCGCTTTCAACCAGATCAGCGGCTCAGGGCCTTGCCCAAACGGGGCAGGTGGGCGCGTTTCATCAGCGCGCGCAGGTTCAGGTCCTCGCCGGACAGGCGGCAGGCCTCGGCGTGGACCTTGTTCACACAGGCGGTGATTTCGGCTTCGGCCGTCGGCAGCAGACGCATCAACAACTGATCGGGGTCCAGCCGTTCCAGACCTTCTTCGGTCAGGGTGTGGCGTGGAAAGTCCTGTGCGTTGAAGGTCAGCAGGATATCGGCCGAGCCGGTTATCGCGGCGGCCAGCACATGCACATCCGCCGGGTCAGGCAACCAAAGCCGGGCCTCGACCCCTTCGGCCCAAGGCACCACCGCGCGCGGCCAGTTAGCGCGGACCAGCGCGATCTCGGCGCGGGCCTGAGCCTCGCCCGTGGGGCCGATCTTGCGGGCGGCGCGGGCCCATTCCTCAAGGATGCGTTCGGACCACAGCGGGGTGAACAGCCCCTGCCCGGCCACGCATAGCAGGATTTCCCGCAGCACCGTCGGATACAGCACACAGGCGTCCAGCAGCACTTTCATGGCAGCAGGCGGAAAAACAGCGCCTTCAGATAGCCGCTTTCGGCCAGTTGCGGCATCAACGGGTGGTCCGGTCCGGCAAAGCCGGTGTGTAGCAATTGCGCCGTGCGCCCGGCCCGGCCGATGCCTCGGGTCGATGCGCCGCGGAATTTCGTCAGGTCCGCCGCGTGCGAGCACGAGCACAGCCCCAGATAACCGCCCGGCGCCACCAATGGCGCGGCCAGACGGGCGACACGTTCATAGGCGCGCAGACCGGCCTCAAGCGCGTTTTTCGACGGCGCGAATGCCGGCGGATCGCAGATCACCACGTCGAATTGCGCGCCTTCTTCGGCCAGCGCGGTCATCACCGCAAAGGCATCGCCCTTGCGGGTGGCAAAGCGGTCCGAAACCCCCATCGCCGCCGCGCCCTGTTCGGCAAGCTCCAGCGCGTTGGCCGATCCGTCAACCGCCAGCGCCGAGGCCGCGCCCCCAGCCAGCGCCGCCAAGGAAAACCCGCCCACGTGCGAGAACACATCCAGCACCCGCGCACCGTTCGACAGGCGGGCGGCAAAGGCGTGGTTCGGGCGCTGGTCATAAAACAGCCCGGTTTTCTGGCCGCCGATGATGTCGGCGATATAGGTGGCGCCGTTCATCGGCACCGGCACCGGCGCGTCGATGGCGCCTTGCAGGATCCGGGTTTCTTCGGTCAGGCCTTCCAGCCCGCGCGCCCGTCCGGTGCCGTTCATCACGATGGTCGACACGCCGGTCACCTCGGCCAGCGCCGCTGCAAGGTCGTTGATCAGCACATCGGCCCAGGCCGCGTTCGGCTGGATCACCGCGACATCGCCAAAGCGGTCGATCACCACGCCGGGCAGGCCGTCGGCCTCGGCATGGATCAGGCGATAGAACGGCGCGTCGAACAGCCGGGTGCGCATCTCCAGCGCCGCCCGCAGGCGGCTGGCGATCCAGCCTTGCCCGATCTCGGCCCCGGTGTCGCGGTCCAGCATCCGGCAGATGATCCTGGAGTTGGGATTGACCGCCACCAGCCCCAGCACCGCATGCGCGTCGTCTTCCAGCACGGCGATCGTGCCCGGCGACAGCGCCTTGGTGCGCCGGTCGGTGACCAGTTCATTGTCATAAACCCACGGGAAACCGTGACGAATGGCGCGGGCATTGGCCTTGGGCTTAAGCCGCACAACGGGATAGGAGGAGGTCATCATAGCCTCCTCCTAATCGGTTCCGCTGATTTGCGAAAGGGGGATCAGTTCAGAGCCGACAGGCTGATCGGTGCGGGGGCTTGTGCCGGATCGGGCAGATGCATCGCGGCGCGGATCGCGTCGTTCACATGCTGGCTGATCCGCAGTTTCTGCGTCTCGCCCCGGCTCATCGCTTCAAGCGCGCGGGCACCGCCATAGGCTTCGAATTCCAGCTGGATCAGCTGCGGCGCCTCGATCTCGGCGCCGGTTTCGGCGTCAAAGACCGTCAGGAAGAAATGGATGTCATGGGTGCCGCCGATGGTATAGCGGGTCTTTTCCGTCAACGCATGAAAGCGGACCAGTTGCAGGTCCAGAATGACCGGCCGCCCTTCTGTCGCGCCCGCCACGGCGGCATCGGCCGCGCCCTGAACGATGTCATGCACCTGCGCATAGCGGTTGCCCAGCGGGTCTTCGCGCCAGACGATGTCGGCGTGGGGGAAAAACGTGTTGGCCTCGGACACTTTCAGGGTCTCGGGCACGCGGACATCGACGCGTTGCACCGCATAGGGTGCCTGCACCGCGGACCGGGTCCCGATCGCGGCGGTCATTTCGGTCACCGGAGCAACGGCCGGAGCATTGCGGGTTGCCGTGTCGACCGTCGCGCAGGCCGACAGGCCAGCGGCCGCGATCAGGGCCACACACACACGTGTCGGTTTCATCATGTTCTCCTTGGCTGCTCGGCCAGATTCAAGCGGGCGCATTTCGGCCCCTGTTTCGCTGAAGAATATTTCGCCTGAAATTTGGGCGAATTTGAGGAAACTATCCTACCATTCCAAGGCGCCCCCTGCTTTCGGCCCCACAGCGCGCCGAGATAGGCCGCCTCTTGGCATCGTTATCGCTAACGACTATAGCTGAACTGCTCACCGTAACCCTGATAAGGAATGCAATGCCCCTGCACAGCGTCGTTGCCCAGGTCACTGACCGTATCGCTGACCGCTCGCGCCCCACGCGCAGCGCCTATCTGGACCGCGTTGCCAAAGCCGCCGAGTCCGGCCCGGCGCGGGCGCACCTGACCTGCGGCAATCAGGCCCATGCCTATGCGGCAATGGGCACCGACAAGGCGGCGCTGGCTCAGGGGCGCGCCCCGAATATCGGCATCATCACCGCCTATAACGACATGCTGTCGGCGCATCAGCCGTTCGAACATTTCCCCAACCTGATCCGCGTCACTGCCCGCGCCGCAGGCGGCACCGCTCAGGTCGCGGGCGGCGTGCCTGCGATGTGTGATGGGGTGACACAGGGCCAGCCGGGGATGGAGCTAAGCCTGTTCTCGCGCGATGTCATCGCCTTGGCGGCGGGCGTGGCGCTGAGCCATAACTGTTTCGACGCGGCGATCTATCTGGGGGTCTGCGACAAGATCGTGCCCGGTCTGGTGATGGCCGCCGCGACCTTTGGCCATATCCCGGCGGTGTTCCTGCCCGCTGGCCCGATGACCAGCGGCCTGCCCAATGACGAAAAAGCCAAGGTGCGCCAACGCTTTGCCACCGGCGAAATCGACCGCGCCGCCCTGATGCAAGCCGAAATGGACAGCTATCACGGCCCCGGAACCTGCACCTTTTATGGCACCGCGAACAGCAACCAGATGCTGATGGAGTTCATGGGCCTGCACCTGCCCGGCGCCAGCTTCGTCAACCCCAACACCCCGCTGCGCGAGGCCCTGACCGTCGCCGGAACCAAACGCGCGCTGGAAATCACCGCTCTTGGCAATGACTATCGCCCGGCGGCGCAGGTGCTGGATGAAAAGGCCTTTGTCAACGGCATCGTCGGGCTGATGGCGACGGGCGGCTCGACGAATCTGGTGCTGCACCTGCCCGCCATGGCCCGCGCCGCCGGGATCATTCTGGAGACCGGCGATTTTGCCGCCCTGTCGGATGCGGTGCCGCTGATGGCCAAGGTCTATCCGAACGGGCTGGCCGACGTGAACCATTTCCACGCGGCGGGCGGTGTGGGCTATATGATCGGGGAATTGCTCGACGCGGGCCTGCTGCACCCCGACAGCACCACCATTACCGGCACCGGGCTTGCCGCCTATACGCAAGAGCCGAAACTGATCGATGGCCGCCTCGACTGGCAGCCCGGCAGCGGCACCAGCCTGAACACCAGAATCCTGCGCCCGGCCTCGGACCCGTTCCAGCCGACCGGCGGCCTGAAAAGCCTTGATGGCAATCTGGGCCGCGGCGTGATCAAGGTCTCGTCCGTCGCCGCCGACCGCCATGTGATCGAGGCCCCGGCGCGGGTGTTCCACGATCAGGACAGCGTCAAACAAGCCTTCCAGAATGGCGAATTCACCAAGGACACCGTGGTTGTCGTGCGCTTTCAGGGCCCGCGCGCCAATGGTATGCCGGAACTGCACGGCCTGACGCCCACACTGTCGGTGCTTCAGGATCGCGGGCTGCGGGTGGCGCTGGTCACTGATGGCCGCATGTCCGGCGCCAGCGGCAAGGTCCCCGCCGCGATCCATGTCAGCCCCGAAGCCGCCGAGGGCGGCCCGCTGGCCCGCCTGCGTGATGGCGATCTGGTTCGGCTGGATGCCGACGCCGGCACCCTGACCGTGCTGGCCGATGATTTCGACAGCCGCACACCGGTCACCGCCGACCTGAGCGCCAACCAATTCGGTCTGGGCCGCGAGCTGTTCGATATGTTCCGACACACCGTCGGCCCCGCCACCACCGGGGCCTCGGTGGTGGTCTGATGGCTTTTTCTTGGTGAAAATACTCACTGCGCGCGCCAGAACGCGGGCGCGGCGCAACGGTTATTCGCCGTGCGCCTTCTTGCCCAGATGCTTGCGCAGCCGCGACGGGGTCGATTTGGTCTTGCCCTTATAAGGGTTCTTGTCGCCCTGATCGCGCAGTGTCAGCCGGATCGGCGTGCCGGGCATATCGAAATCCTGCCGCAGCCCGTTGACCAGATACCGCTTATAGCTGTCCGGCAGCTTGTCCGGATGCGAGCACATCACCACGAATCCCGGCGGGCGGGTCTTGACCTGAGTCATATAGCGCAGCTTGATCCGCTTGCCGCCCGGCGCCGGGGGCGGGTGCACCTCCAGCATACCACTCAGCCAACGGTTCAGACGCGCGGTGCTGACCCGGCGGTTCCAGACATCATGCGCCTTCATCACTGCGTCATGCAGACGGTCCAGCCCGCGACCGGTCTTGGCAGACACCGTGACCAGAGGCGCGCCTTTCAACTGCGGCAGCAGCCGGGCGAATTCCTCTTTCAGCTCTTTCAGCTTGTCCTGTTTCTCGCCTTCGAGATCCCATTTGTTGACCGCGATCACCACGGCGCGGCCTTCGCGTTCAGCCAGATCGGCGATGCGCAAGTCTTGCTGTTCGAACGGGATTTCCACGTCCAGCATCACCACCACGACCTCGGCGAATTTGACCGCGCGCAGACCGTCGGACACCGACAGTTTTTCCAGCTTTTCCTGAACCTTGGCCTTTTTGCGCATCCCGGCGGTATCCCAGATGCGCACCGGCGTGCCGCCCCAGTTGAACTGGGTCGAGATCGCATCGCGGGTGATCCCGGCCTCGGGACCGGTCAACAGCTTTTCTTCACCCAGCAAGGCATTGATAAGCGTCGATTTCCCGGCATTCGGGCGCCCGACAACGGCCACTTGCAGCGGCCGGGCATCGGTCAGTTTGCGCGGGCCTTCGTCCTCGTCATCTTCCGAGACATCGACATCGGTTTCCGGCGCGTTTTCGGCGGCGCGCTTGGCGAATTCATCGGCCAGCGGCATCAGCATGCTGTAAAGGTCGTTCAGGCCTTCGCCATGTTCGGCCGACAGGCGGATCGGCTCGCCCAGACCCAGACTATAGGCTTCGATCACACCGGCGTCGGCGGCGCTGCCTTCGGCCTTGTTGGCGGCAAGGATCACATGGGCGGATTTCTTGCGCAGGATCTCGGCAAAGACCTCGTCCGCAGGCAGAACCCCGGCGCGCGAGTCGATCATGAACAGACAGACATCGGCCATTTCCACCGCGCGTTCGGTCAGTCGGCGCATCCGGCCCTGAAGGCTTTCATCAGTGGCCTCTTCCAGACCGGCGGTGTCGATGACAGTAAAGCGCAGATCGCCCAGACGCGCTTCGCCTTCGCGCAAATCGCGCGTGACGCCCGGCTGGTCATCGACCAAAGCCAATCGTTTCCCGACAAGTCGGTTGAACAGGGTGGACTTGCCCACATTGGGGCGGCCCACGATGGCCAGGGTAAAGCTCATTCTACGCTCCCGAGCGATTCAGAAACGCCCGCATATACCATTCCCGCGTCAGCGGAAAGCGTGCAGTTGGCCCTTGCCGCCAAGGATATACATCACACCGCCGGCGATCACCGGCTCGGACGCGGCGCCGCCGGGGATATTGGCCGTGCCGATCAAGGCGCCGGTATCGGGCGCGAAGAACCGGATCAGCCCGTCATCCGAGGCGACAATCAGGCGGCCATTGGCCATGACCGGGCCGAAATGAGCGTGAACCTCTTTGCGTTTCTTCAGCTTTTCCTTGGTGAAATACGGCAGATCGACCGCCCACACCACCTGACCGGTCTTGCCATCCAGTCGGGTCAGCTTGGCGTCGTCCGAAACAAGGAACACCGCGCCGTCGATCGGCAGAACCGGGCTGTAGCTGCCGACTTCGGCCGTCCAGATGCGATCGCCGCCCGCCGCCTTCAGCGCCACGGTGCGGCCCGAGGGGGTGGCGACATAGATCACATCGCCATCGACGACCGGATCGCCGGTGATGTCGCTGATCGTGGCATAGACGCGGCCACGGCGCTGGCCCGAGATCGCGCTGCTCCAGACGCGGATGCCGCTTTTGCGCAGGGTCGCTGTCAGCTCAGCCGAGCCGAACGGGAACACCGCCAGACGGTCGGTCAGGGCCGGAGCCGCGCCGCCGATCACCCCGGACGGCGACGGCGTGCCGGGCAATTGCCATTGCACGCGGCCATCTTCGGCGCGGATCGCCCAAGCCGAGTTGTCGCGGGCGACCACATAGACGATGCCATCGCGATAGGTCGGTGCGCCGGTCATCACCGCATCGGTGTCCTGCTCCCACAGCACGGCCCCGGTCGCGGGGTCCAGCGCGGTCAGCTGGCCAAAGCCGGTGGTGACAAACACCCGGCCATCGCCATAGGCGACCGCGCCGCCGGTAGCGTCATTGACGCTGTCGCTGGGCGGAACCAGTTCGACGCTCCACAAAGCGGCGCCGGCGGTGGAATGCGCCATGACCCGCGATTGCGCATCGACGGTAAAGATCCGGCCTTCGGCGACAACGGGGTCGCTGCTGATGCGGTATTTGTTGCTGTTGCCGGCGCCGATATTGGCGGACCAGATCAGCGCGCCATCCCCGGCATAAGCGTGATGCACCGGACGGTGCCCGGAACTGCCGCTGGTTTGGGTCCAGTCGGTCAGGCTTTCCTGAGCCGGTAATTTCAAGGCGGCCGCAACCACCGGTTCGGCGGTAGCGTCAGCGGCGGCATCGGTCGATGTCAGCAACGAGTCGCGGACGTCGATGCGTTCGCCTTCAAGGATGACTTCGCGGTTCCCGCAGGCGCCCAACAGCGCCAGAGCCGCTGCAATTCCGATGGTCTGGGTAAGTTTCACTGCCCCTGCCCCCAATTATCCTGTCTTGGCCTTATATGCCCGAAACCGGGCGGCTGACCTCAGGAAAGATCCTCTAACGACCCACCCAGCGCCACAATCAACTGACTGGCCCGCTGACGCAAGCCCGCAGTGGCGTCGCTGGCCTGAATTGCCTCGCGCAGCAATGCGATTGCCTGCTGGTTGTCGCCGGTTTCGACCGCGATCAGCGCCAGATGCTCCAGCGCGGCCGGGCGGAACGGCTGACCGGGGGCGCTGAGCGGCCCCAGCGCGGCACGGCGGCTTTCCGGCGGCGTGGACTTGCCCTGCGCCACCACCATCTTGATCGTCGCCAGCTGGCGATAGGCCAGCGGCAGGCCGGCATCATCGGCAATGGCCTGATAGCGTGCGGCGGCATCGGGGCCGGTGGCCTCGCCCGCGGCCAGCAGTTCGACCAGAACCCGCGCCTGACTATCCGTCTGCACCTGATCCAGCGCGGCAATCCGCGCGGCGGCATCGTCCTTGGACAGCGCCGCCAACATGCCATCGCCCAGCGCCTGCGCCGCTGCGACCTGTTGGGCCTTTTGCCATTCGAAATAAGACGCGCCACCCACGATCAGCACCACGGCGACAATCGCGATCCAGCCGTATTTGCGGAACAGTGCAAACAGGCGGTCGCGGCGCACCTCTTCGGTGACTTCGTCGATAAAGCTGTCAGGGTTGCTCATTGATCTCTCTCCGCCCAAACGGGACATTCGCGGGTCGTCTTACCTTAGGTGCGCCGACCTTGCCAAGCCCCGCTGCACCCGATGATCCGCCATGCTTGCACCTGAGCCGGGGAATGCGTATTCTGAACCGGTTAGTTCAGAATGTCCGGACAGGTGAATTACAGCGCCGGAGCTTGGGGTCGAGGTCTTTATGCGTATCGTATCTTTTATCATCGCCATTGTTGTGACGGTTACCCTGTATCTGCTGCTGATGGAACGGGACACTCTGTTGGAATTCGCCGGGCGCAGCCCGGATACCGAAGAAACCCAGGATGCGGCCCAGACCCCCGACACTAGCGCCGACACCCATCCGGCCGAGGCAAACCCGGACGCGGTTCCCGTCATGGCGATGCATTCCAGCGCCCGCCCGGTCAGCGATCTGGTGATGGTGCGTGGCCGGACCGAAGCCGCCCGGCAAGTCAACGCCCTGTCCGAGACCTCGGGGCGGGTGGTGTCTGAACCGCTGCGCAAGGGCACTTTCGTGGCCGCGGGCGATGTGATGTGCAAGCTGGACCCCGGCACCCGCGAGGACGCGCTGGATCAGGCGCGCGCCGCCTTGGCCGCGGCTGAAATCAACGACCGCGCGGCGCAAAGCCTGCGCAAGGACGGCTATGCTTCGGAATCCCGCGCTGCCGCGACCGGGGCCGCGATTACCTCGGCCCGCGCCGCCGTCGCCGCCGCCGAACGTGAAATCGAACGCCTGACCATCGCCGCGCCCTTTGCCGGGGTGCTGGAAACCGACAGCGCCGAATTGGGCGCGCTTTTGCAACCCGGCGCCCTGTGCGCGACGGTGATCCAGCTTGACCCGATCAAGCTGGTGGGCTTCCTGCCGGAAACCGAGGTCGCCAAGGTCAACAGCGGCGATCAGGCGCTGGCGCGTCTGGCGACCGGGGCCAATGTCACCGGCACGGTCAGCTTCCTTGGCCGCTCGGCCGATCCGGCGACCCGCACCTTCCGGGTCGAGGTGGAAATTCCCAACCGCGATCTCAGCATCCGCGATGGCCAGACCGTCGAGATGGTGCTGGCCTCGGGCAGTCTTGAGGCGCATCTGTTGCCGCAATCGGCGCTGACGCTGGATGACACCGGCGCCTTGGGCGTGCGGATCATCGACACCGGCGACATGGCGAAATTCATCCCGGTCACCGCGCTGCGCGACACGGCCGAAGGCATCTGGGTCTCGGGCCTGCCGTCCGAGGCCGATGTCATCACCATCGGGCAGGAATATGTCATCGACGGCGTGCAGGTGCGCGCCAGCTTCGGAGAGGCGACGCAATGACCGGCATCGTAGACTGGGCGGCCAAGCACGCCCGCATGGTGATCGCCTTTATCGTGCTCTCGCTGCTGGCGGGGGCACTGGCCTATGCGAACCTGCCGAAAGAGGGCGAACCGGATATCGAAATCCCGGCGATCTTTGTATCGGTGCCCTTCCCCGGCATTTCCGCCGAGGATTCCGAAAAGCTGTTGATCAAGCCGATGGAAACCGAGCTGTCCGATCTGGACGGCCTGAAGAAAATGAGCGCCACCGCCGCCGAGGGCTATGCCGGGATCGCGCTGGAATTCGAATTCGGCTGGGACAAGACCAAGATCATCGCCGACATCCGCGACGCGATGAACACCGCCGAGGCCAATTTCCCCTCGGGCGCCGAGAAATACGTCATCTCCGAAATCAACTTTTCCGAATTCCCGATCATCATCGTGAACCTGTCCGGCAACGTCCCCGAGCGCACTTTGCTGCGGGTGGCCAAGACCCTGCAGGACCGTCTGGAAGGTCTGGATTCGGTGCTTGAGGCCGGTCTGGCCGGGCAGCGCGACGAGATGCTTGAGGTGGTGATCGACCCGCTGCGGTTAGAGGCCTATAACGTCACCGCCGCCGAACTGATCTCGGTCGTGGTCAACAACAACCAACTGATCGCCGCGGGCGAGGTCGAAACCGCCACCGGCGCGTTCTCGGTGAAAATCCCGTCCTCGTTCGACAACCCCCAGGATGTTTATAACCTGCCGGTGAAAAAGAACGGCGACCGCGTTGTGACGCTGGGCGATCTGGCCGATATTCGCCTGACCTTTCAGGACCGTCAGGGCACCGCCCGGTTCAACGGTGAAACCACGGTCGCGTTGCAGGTGGTCAAGCGCAAGGGGTTCAACGTCATCGACACCGCCGCGCTGATCCGGCAAGAGGTCGAGGCCGAGCGCGCCAGCTGGCCGCCCGAGCTGCAACGCTCGGTCAAGGTCGGCACCTCGATGGACCAGTCGCATACGATTGCCTCGATGGTGCAACAGCTTGAAGGCTCGGTCCTGACCGCGATCGCGTTGGTGATGATCGTGGTTCTGGCCTTCCTTGGCAGCCGCTCGGCGCTGCTGGTGGGCTTTGCGATCCCGACCTCGTTCCTGCTGTGCTTTGTGCTGTTGGGGCTGATGGGGGTGGCGATCTCGAATATCGTGATGTTCGGCCTGATTTTGGCCGTGGGGATGCTGGTCGATGGCGCCATCGTGGTGGTGGAATATGCCGACCGCCGGATATCTGAGGGCGCAGGCCCGATGCATGCCTTTACCGAAGCCGCCAAGCGCATGTTCTGGCCGATCGTCAGTTCGACCGCGACCACGCTTTGCGCCTTTCTGCCGATGCTGTTCTGGCCCGGTGTGCCGGGTGAATTCATGGGCATGCTGCCGGTCACGCTGATCTTTGTGTTGTCGGCCAGTCTGGTGGTGGCGCTGGTTTATCTGCCGGTCATGGGTGGGGTCGCCGGGCGCTGGTCGCGGGTTCTGGACCGCACCGCCGCGCTGTTGCAACCGCTGCCGTGGTGGGCGCGGGCCGCGATGGTGCCGGTGACCCTGTATCTGGTGGTCCTTGGCTGCCTGCAAATGCTGAATCCGTCCTATCTG
>NZ_JBFHDW010000053.1:0-11172 GCF_041584535.1 Actibacterium sp.
AGGAAGTGCGCCTGTTGAAAGACAGCGCATTGACCCCACCCCACAGCCCAGAGTAAACGCGCAACACCCGCAGGCACATTCGGCCCCGTGGTTGAGAATTCGCCTTTCAGGTGCTACCTTTTACTTATGCCCAGCGCCGGGGTCATGTCGGCGTGTTTGAAGGAGGACAATGACCTGTCCCATAACGCGAATGCGGCGCCTGCCTCTCCCGCACCGGGCGGGCAAATGACCCAGTCCCATCCCGCCGTCACCAGCGAGGCGTTGCTTGAGCATATCCTCGCCTCTTTGAACGACGACAAAGCCGAAGACATCGTGACCATCGACCTGCGCGGAAAATCCGCGATGGGCGATTACATGGTGATCTGCTCTGGCCGTTCGACCCGTCAAGTCACCGCAATCGCGGAAAAGCTGACCGACCGTCTGAAACAGGACCTTGGTCGTCTGTCCAAGCTGGAAGGCAAAGGTCAGGGCGATTGGGTGCTGATCGACACCGGCGACATCATCGTCCATGTGTTCCGCCCCGAAGTGCGCGAATTCTATCAGCTTGAAAAGATGTGGCTGCCCAGCGGGGCGACCGCGCCGCAGGCCTGATGCGGGTCCATATCTGCGCGGTGGGCCGCCTTAGGGCGGGCCCGGAACGCAGTCTTCTCGATGATTATCTCACCCGTTTTGACCGCACCGGCCGGGCGCTTTCGCTTGGACCGGCGGCGGTGAACGAGGTGGAGGACAAAAAGGGCGGCGGCATGTCTGCCGAGGCCGCCCTGTTGGAACGCGCCATTCCCGGCGGCGCGCTGATCTGCACACTGGACGAACGCGGCAAGGTGATGTCGTCGCCCGATTTTGCCGACCTGCTGGCCGGGTGGCGCGATGCGGGCCGCAGCGATGTCGCCTTTGTCATCGGCGGCGCCGATGGCATCGACCCGGCGCTGCGCGCTCGTGCCGATGCCAGCCTGTCGTTCGGCAAGATGGTCTGGCCGCATATGCTGGTGCGGGTAATGCTGAGCGAGCAACTGTATCGCGCCGCATCAATTCTGGCAGGCAGCCCCTATCACCGCGCCTGATCAGGCATCCGGCGGCGTCCAGTCATTCGGCACCTTGCGATTGCGCAGCCGCATCGCCAGACCCAAGCCCACCCCGACCCCGATCGCCACGGTCAGATCGACCAGAACCGTCAGAATCAGCGTCAGCGCCATCAGGATCTGATCCTGCCGCCGCGCGGTCAGGTGGTGTTTCCATTTATGCGGCTCGCTCATGTTCCATGCGGTCAGCATCAACAGCGCCGCCATCGCCGGCATCGCCATATAGCCCGCCAGCGGCGAGGCCAGCAGCATGATCAGCAGGATCGTCACCGCATGAACCAGACCGGCGATCGGGGTGCGGCCTCCGGCGCGGACGTTGGTTGCGGTGCGGGCGATGGCGCCGGTGGCGGGCATGCCGCCGAACAGCGACGAGGCCAGATTGGCCACGCCCTGCGCCGTGACCTCGGCGCCGGGGCGGTGCTTACCGCCGATCATCCGGTCGGCAACCATTGCCGACAACAGCGATTCCACCCCGGCCAGAAACGCGATCACAAAGGCCGAGGGCAACAAGTCCACCATCCGCTCGACCGACAGTTCCGGCAGATGCGGTATCGGCAGGCTGGTCGGCAGCGCCCCAAACCGCGAGCCGATCGTATCGGCGTTCAACCCCGGCAACAGCGCCAGCGCCGAGGCCGCCAGAACCGCCACGATCAGCCCCGGCCAACGCGGCGCAAGGCGGCGCAGAAAGACGATCAGCACCATGGTCACCAGCCCGATCAGCACTGCGCCAAGGTTCAGACTATCCCGCGCCCCCCACAAAACCGGCAGCTTGTGCAGGAAATCCGCCGGCACCGCGCCCGGATGCAGGCCCAGAAAATCCGACAGCTGGCTGGTGGCGATGATGATGGCGATGCCCATGGTGAAACCGTCCACGACGGCCTCGGGCACATAGGCGATCAGGTTGCCGACCCGCAGCGCCCCGGCAAGGATCAGGATCAGCCCCGCCATGAAGGTCGCCAGAACCAGCCCGTCATAGCCGAACTCGGCAATTACCGAATAGACCACCACGATGAACGCGCCGGTCGGCCCGCCGATCTGAACCCGGCTGCCGCCCAGCAGCGAAATGAAGAACCCGCCGACAATCGCAGTAATCAGCCCCTTGCCCGGATCGGCACCCGAGGCAATCGCGATGGCAAGGCTCAGGGGCAGCGCGACCAGTGCAACGGTGACCCCGGCGAAAAGGTCAGCGGCAAAAAGGGACGGGCTGTAGGTCCTGAGAGTGGTCAGGAGTTTGGGTTTCATAACGAACTGCAATAAATCTGGATGCCTTTTGGTGCGCCTGACCGCGTTCGGATGCAAGCTCAATTTCACCTGCGGCCGCGTGAACGGTTGTCCTGCGGCCAGTGGGCGCATAAATAGGCCGCAACCCGTTATGAAAGCTCAAGACATGACCAATCCGAAACCTGTCGTCCTGTGCATCCTCGATGGTTGGGGCAAGCTTGAAGACCCCACCGCCAACGCGCCCGCGCTGGCCAATACGCCCGCGTTCGACAGTCTCATGGCGACTTGCCCGAATGACACGCTGATCACCTATGGCCCCGATGTCGGCCTGCCGACCGGCCAGATGGGCAATTCCGAGGTCGGGCACACCAATATCGGTGCGGGCCGGGTGGTGGCGATGGATCTGGGCCAGATCGACCTGTCGATCGAGGATGGCAGCTTTTTCAAGCGCCCGGCGCTGCTGGAGTTTATCGAGACGCTGAAGAAATCCGGCGGCACCGCGCATCTGATGGGGCTGGTGTCGGATGGCGGGGTGCACGGGCACCTGACGCATATCATCGCCGCGATCAACGCGGTCGCCTCGGCCGGGGTGCCGGTGGTGCTGCATGCGGTGACCGATGGCCGCGACGTGGCGCCGAAATCGGCCTTTACCTATTTCGCCGACCTGTCGGCGGCCCTGCCCGCCAATGCCACCATCGGCACAGTCACCGGGCGCTATTTCGCCATGGACCGCGACAACCGCTGGGGCCGCGTGTCCGAGGCCTATGCCGCGATGATCCACGCCAAAGGCGGCCATGCCGTGTCGGCGCATATGGCCGTGGATGCGGCCTATAACCGCTCGGAAAGCGACGAATTCATCACTGCCACGGTGATCGGCGACTACAAGGGCGCCAAGGACGGCGACGGGTTCTTCTGCCTGAACTTCCGCGCCGACCGCGCCCGCGAGATCCTGCGCGCCATTGGCGAGCCGGGCTTTGACGCCTTTGACGTGGCCCCGCGCCCGGCTTGGGCGGCGCTGTTGGGCATGGTCGAATATTCCGAACGCCACAACGCCTATATGGCCACGGTCTTTCCGCCACGCGATATCGTCAACACGCTGGGCGAATGGGTTGCGAAAAAGGGGTTGCGGCAGTTCCACCTTGCCGAAACCGAGAAATATCCGCACGTCACCTTCTTCCTGAACGGCGGCAAGGAAGACCCGGTGCCGGGCGAGGACCGCTATATGGCGCCATCGCCCAAAGTGGCGACCTATGACCTGCAACCGGAAATGTCGGCGGACGAGGTTACCGGCGAATTCGTCAAGGCCATCGAGGCAGGATATGACCTGATCGTCGTCAACTATGCCAACCCCGACATGGTCGGCCACACCGGCGATCTGAAAGCCGCGATGAAAGCCTGCGAGGCCGTGGATGCCGGTCTGGCCCGGGTTCTGCCCGCGCTGGAAAAGGCCGGTGGCGCGATGATCGTCACCGCTGACCACGGCAATTGCGAAGTCATGGTCGACCCCGAAACCGGCGGCCCGCACACCGCGCATACGCTAAGCCCGGTGCCGGTGATCATGGTCGGCGGCCCCAAGGGCGCGACGTTGCGCAGCGGCGGGCGGCTGGCCGATCTGGCGCCGACCCTGCTGGAACTGATGGGGCTTGAGCAACCGGCGGAAATGACCGGTGAAAGTCTGATCCAGAGATGAGCCTGCGCCGGACCGGTCTGATCCTTGCACTGGCGGCGGGTCTGACCGGCCCGCTGGCGGCATGGGGGCAGGCGACCGATCCGGTCAGCACCGCCCGCCGCGCCGCGCAAATGCTGGATCAGGCGGGCATGGCCCTGCAAGACGCCGAGTCGGCCAGCGACCGCGTCGCCGCACTGACCCAGACCATCCGCGCCTATGAAGAGGGTCTTGTCGCCCTGCGCGAAGGCCTGCGCCGCGCCGCGATCCGCGAACAGGCGATCCAGCTGGAACTGGACGCCCGCAGCGAAGAGGTTGCGCGGCTGTTAGGGGTGCTGATCAGTATGCAGCGCGCGCCCGAGACCCTGTTGTTGCTGCATCCGGCCGGCCCGGTCGGCACCGCGCGCAGCGGCATGTTGCTGACCGAAATCACCCCCGCGCTTCAGGCCCGCGCCGAAGCGTTGCGCGCCACGCTGGAAGAGGTCGCCTTGCTGCGCGGGTTGCAGCAGGACGCCGAACAGACGCTGCGCGACGGGCTGGCCGGTGTTCAGGACGCCCGCACCGACCTGTCACAAGCGATCTCGGACCGCACCGACCTGCCGCGCCGCTTTGCCGCCGATCCCGACCGGCTGCGCCACCTGCTTCAGGGCAGTGATACGCTGGAAAGTTTTGCCAGCGGGCTGATGGAGATGGATCAGGGCGAACAACTGCCGCCGATTGCCGGGTTCGATGCGGCCAAGGGCACCCTGCCGCTGCCGGTTCAGGGCGTGGTCCTGCGCCGGATGGGCGAGGCCGACGCCGCAGGCATCCGCCGCCCCGGTCTGGTGATCGCCACGCCGCCGCTGGCGCTGGTCACCACGCCCACCCCGGCGACGATCCGCTATCGCGGGCCGCTGCTGGACTACGGAAATGTGATGATACTTGAACCCTCGGGCAACACTCTGTTGGTGCTTGCCGGGCTGGAACAGGTTTATGGTGACGTCGGTCAGGTGCTTCCGGCAGGGGCGCCTGTCGGATTGATGGGCGGCGCTGACCCGAATGTCGCCGCATTTCTAAGCGATGCGACAGAAGGCGGTGGAACAGTTCGTTCAGAAACGCTTTATATAGAATTGAGACAAGACAGTATCCCGGTGGACCCCGCCAAGTGGTTCAGTGTGAGGAAGGAAGAAAGCCGATGAAAAAGTTCGTCATGGCCGCGATCGGGGGCACCGTCGCTGGCGTGCTGATGACCACTCAGTTTGCCGGGCCGCTGATCGCCCAGCAGGCCGACAAGACCAGCTCGGTCTATGAACAGCTGGACCTGTTCGGCGACATCTTTGAACGCATCCGCGCGCAATATGTCGAAGAGGTGGAATCGAGCGATCTGATCGAAGCTGCGATCAACGGCATGCTGACCTCGCTGGACCCGCATTCCAGCTATCTGCCGCCCAAGGATTTCGACGACATGCAGGTGCAGACCCGCGGTGAATTCGGCGGTCTGGGCATCGAGGTGACGCAGGAAGAGGGCTTTGTCAAAGTCGTGTCGCCGATTGACGACACCCCCGCCGACAAAGCCGGGATCGAGGCCGGTGACTTTATCACCCATGTCGATGGCGAAAGCATTCTGGGCCTGACGCTGGATCAGGCGGTCGAACTGATGCGCGGCCCGGTCGGGTCGGAAATCATCATTACCGTGGTGCGCAAGGGTATCGACGAACCGTTCGACGTGTCGATCATCCGCGACACAATCAAACTGACCGCCGTACGGTCGCGTGTGGTGGGCAATACCGTGGTTCTGCGCGTGACCACGTTCAACGATCAGACCTTCCCGAACCTTCAGGAACGTCTGGCGGAAGTGCTGGAGGAACTGGGCGGGCTGGACAACATCAACGGCGTCGTTCTGGATCTGCGCAATAACCCCGGCGGTCTGCTGACGCAGGCAATCAAAGTGTCGGACGCGTTCCTTGACGCGGGCGAGATCGTGTCGACCCGTGGCCGCAACCCCGATGACAGCGAACGCTATAACGCCACCGCCGGCGACCTGATCGACGGCAAACCGATGGTGGTGCTGATCAACGGCGGCTCGGCCTCGGCGTCGGAAATCGTCACCGGCGCGCTGCAGGATCACCGCCGCGCCATCGTCGTTGGCACCAAGAGCTTTGGCAAAGGCTCGGTCCAGACGGTGATGCCGCTGAACGGCAATGGCGCGATGCGCCTGACCACGGCGCGCTATTACACCCCGTCGGGCCGGTCGATTCAGGCCCTTGGCGTGTCGCCGGATATCGTCGTCGCCCAGCCGCCGCGTGAACCCGTAGCCGAGGTGCCCGAGGACGAATCGTCGGCCGCGCGCCGCACCCGGACCGAGGCCGATCTGCGTGGCAGCCTGGACAATGACTCGATGACCGAGGACGAGCGCAAGCAAGCCCTTGAAGAGCAGCAGAAAGCCGAAGAGGCCGCCAAGCTGCGCGAAGAGGATTATCAACTGGCCTATGCCGTCGATATTCTGAAAGGTCTGTCGGCGCTGGACAGCGCAAAATAAGAAAGGGGGCCGGTCCCGCACCGGCCCTTTCCGCCATGCCCAATGACATCGCCTCTTTGCCCTATCGACCCTGCGTTGGTGTGATGCTGACCAATGGCGCTGGCGCCGTTTTCGTCGGCCAGCGCAAAGATAGCGAGGTTGCCGCGTGGCAAATGCCTCAGGGCGGGATCGACCCGGGCGAAGACCCGACCGACGCCGCGCTGCGCGAATTGTGGGAAGAAACCGGTGTCACTGCCGATCTGGTTCAGGTTCTGGGCCAGACCAGCGACTGGGTCACCTATGACCTGCCCGAAGACCTGGTTGGCCGGATCTGGGGCGGCCAGTATCGCGGCCAGAAACAGCTGTGGTTCCTGATGCGTTTCTTGGGCAGCGATGACCAGATCAACATTGAAACCGAACACCCGGAATTCAGCGAATGGGCATGGCTGCCCGCTGACGAGCTGGTCGATAACATCGTGCCCTTCAAGCGCGAGGTTTACCGGCACGTCGTCGAAGAATTTCAGCCCAAACTGTAACCCGCCCCCGGCGCCTAGCGGCGTTTCAGCAGATCCAGAAACTCTTGCGAGGGATAGCCGTCCGGCGTCACGCCGCGCGATTCCTGAAAGGCGCGGATGGCGTTGATCGTGTTGGGGCCGATGATGCCGTCGATCTTGTCATCCAGAAACCCCATCCGGGTCAGACGGCGCTGCATCTCCATCTTTTCGTCGAAGGACAGCGGCTTGTATCCGCGCGGCCAAGCCGCCTGAATTTCCGGCCCGCCCTTCAGGCGATCAGACAAATGCCCGACCCCGATCACATAGGCATCAGCGACGTTATAGCGCTCAAGCACGGCGAAATTCTTGAAGATCATAAAGGCCGCGCCTTGCGCCCCGGCAGGCAGCAGGATCGAAGCGTTGCCAAAGTCGCGCACCGGCTTGCCGTGAATATCGGTCACGCCCATTGCCGCCCATTCCGACGGCATTTTCATGATCTTGCGGCTGGACAGCGCATAGTTGAAACCACGCGGCAGACGCACCTCTAACCCCCAAGGCTGACCCTTGACCCAGCCGTTCCGCGCCAGATAGGCGGCGGTCGAGGCCAGCGCATCGGTCGGATTGTTCGACCAGATGTCGCGCTTGCCGTCGCCGGTGAAATCGACCGCAAAGGCCAGATAGCTGGACGGGATGAATTGCGTGTGCCCCATCGCGCCGGCCCAACTGCCGGTCATGTTGCGCGCCGAAACGTCGCCCGATTGCAGGATTTTCAGGGCGTCGATCAACTGACCCTCGAAAAACGCGCCGCGCCGCCCGTCATAGGCCAGCGTCGCCAGCGCCTCAATGGTGGGAATGTCGCCGCGATGTTCGCCGTAAGCGCTTTCCAGCCCCCAGATCGCGGCGACGATTTCCTTGTCGACGCCGTATTTGGTCTCGATCGCGCTCAGCGCCCGCGCGTGTTCCTGCAAAGCCGCAGTGCCGTTCTTGACCCGGATAGGCGAGGCGGCGCTGTCCAGATAATCCCAGATCTGTTTGGTATATTCCGACTGGTTGCGGTCCTTGGCGATCACGCCCTCATTGTAGGACACGCCGCGAAAGGCGCTGTCGAACACGCTGGCGGAAATGCCCTTGGCCAAAGCCCGGCTGCGAAAGCCGCCAAGCCAGTTCTGAAATCCGGTGTTTTCGGCCGTCACTTTGACCACATCCTGCGTTTGCACCATGTCCGGCCGCGCCGCGGGGCGCAGCGACAGGTCCAGCGGCGCTGCTCCGGCAAAAACCGGACACATCGCAGCAGCAAGCCCGACAGCCTGTATCCGTTTCAGCATGAGAGGAACCTGTTTGCCTGTTCTTGTTTGCACCAAGTGTAGCGCGGCCCGATAGGTTCGAAAAGTGTGCTCTGGGCGATCAGCAGACTAGCGCCGCTTGCGAGCGACCTTGCGCTTGATCTTGTCGGTCTTTGCCTTGGACTTGGACAGTTTGCGCCGGACAACACGGTTCTTGCCGCCCTTGCCACGCGATCCGCCACGCGGCAACGGCTTGTCGCCCAGTGTCAGCAGTTCCAGATGCAGGCCGCCGGTCACCGGAACGGCCTCGGTCAGGCGCACGGTCACGCGCTGGCCGATGCCGATTTCAAGGCCGGTGTCAGCGCCGGTCAGGGTTTGCGACTCGGGGTCGTGGTGGAAATATTCGCTGCCCAGTTCGCGGATCGGCACCAGACCATCAGCGCCGGTTTCGTCCAGCTTGACGAACACGCCAAAGCGGGCGATCCCCGACACCCGACCGGCGAATTCATTGCCCACACGGTCGGCCAGATAAGCGGCCAGATAGCGGTCGGTCGTGTCGCGCTCGGCCATCATTGAACGGCGTTCTGTTTCCGAGATATGCGTCGCGGTCTCGGCCAGTCGGTCGATGTCTTCGGGGCTGAGACCATCCTTGCCCCAGCCATGCCCCGCGATCAGCGCCCGGTGCACGATCAGGTCGGCATAGCGCCGGATCGGCGAGGTGAAATGCGCGTAAGACCGCAAGGCCAGCCCGAAATGCCCATAGTTTTCAGCGTTGTAATAGGCCTGCGTCATCGAGCGCAGCGTGCTGAGGTTGATCAGTTCGGAAAACTCGGTACCCATGGCCGCATCCAGCAGCGCGTTCAGATGCCGGGTTTTCAGCACCTGCCCTTTCGCCAGCGTAAAGCCCGAGGCCTGCGCCACATCGCGCAACGAATCCAGCTTTTCCGGGCTGGGCTCTTCGTGCACCCGGAACAGCAGCGGACGCCGCAGCTTGATCAGCTCTTCAGCGGCCGAGACATTGGCGAGGATCATGAATTCCTCGATCAGCTTATGCGCGTCATAGCGGTCGCGGAAGGCAACGGATTCGACATGGCCTTCGTCGTTCAGGATGATCCGCCGCTCGGGCAGGTCCAGATCCAGCGGCTGCCGCGACTGGCGCGCCTTTTTCGCCACTTCATAGGCGGCGTAAAGCGGTTGCAGCACGTCTTCAAGCAGCGGTTCGGTCTTGTCATTCGGGCGGCCCTCAACGGCGGCCTGCACCTCTTCATAGGTCAGCGATGCGACCGAGCGCATCAGCCCACGGGTAAAGCGGTGACCGATCTTGTTGCCATGCGCATCCAGCTTCATCCGCACCGCCAGACAGGCGCGCGGCACGCCCTCGTGCAGCGAACACAGATCGCCCGACAGTCGGTCCGGCAGCATCGGCACAACGCGATCCGGAAAATAGGTCGAGTTGCCACGCTTGCGCGCCTCGCGGTCCAGCGCCGAGCCCGGCGTCACGTAATGGGCCACATCGGCAATCGCGACCCAGACGATAAAGCCGCCTTCGTTATGCGGGTCATCATCGGTATGGGCATAGACCGCGTCGTCATGATCGCGCGCGTCGGACGGGTCGATGGTGATCAGCGGCAGCTCGCGCAGATCCTCGCGGTCGCCCAGCCCGGCCGGCGTTTCCTTATCGGCCTCGGCGATCACCGCATCGGGGAATTCATCAGGGATACCATGTTGATGGATCGCGATCAGCGACACCGCGCGCGGCGCGCTCGGGTCGCCCAGCCGCTGCACGATCCGTGCCCGTTGCAGGCCGATCCGGTTGCGCGGTCCGGCCTGTTCGGCCTCGACCAGTTCGCCGTCCCTGGCGTCCAGCGTCGCACCGGCAGGCACCTGCCATTCCTTTTCGGCACCCTTGTCGATCGGCAGAATCCGCCCGCCCTCGGCCGCTTTGCGGAACACGCCAAGGATACGTTGCGGGTTGGTGCCGATGCGGCGGATCAGGCGGCCTTCATAGGCGTGATCCTCGGCGTTCACCTCGGTCAAGCGGGCAAGGATGCGGTCGCCGCTGCCCAACGCCGGGTCGCCCTCGCGGGTGATCAGCAGGATGCGCGGCGGTTCGTCTTCGCCCTGCCATTCCAGCGCCTTGGCGAACAGATCGCCATCGGGCGACGGGTCCAGCACTTGCAGAACCGCGACCGGCGGCATCTTGTCCGGGTCGCGATAGGTCTTGCCGCGTTTTTGCAGATGCCCCTCGGCCTCAAGTTCCTTGAGGACGCGCTTCAGGTCGATCCGGTCCGCCCCCTTGATGCCGAACGCCTTGGCGATGTCACGCTTGGCGGTCAGGGTGGGGTTCTGGGAAATCCAGTCGAGAATCTGGTCTTTGGTGGGGATCTGGCTCATGTGTTTGGCCTAGCATGACGCCCGGGGGACGTCATTCGGAAAAGATCGGGCATTCCATGTCACGATGCGGAATACCGGCCTCGGAATATTCGTCGCCCACGGCGTGAAACCCAAGCCGTTGATAAAAGCCGATCGCGTGGGTCTGCGCGCCCAGACGGGCAGTGGTGATCCCCGGCTGCTGCGCCAGAACCTCCAGCGCCACCCGCATCAACGCCTGCCCCAACCCGGTGCCACGATGCGAGGCCAGAACCACGACCCGACCGATTTTCCCGACCGGAGCCTTCAGCAACAGCCGCGCCGTGCCCACCGGCACCCCGTCCTGAACCGCCAGAAGATGTAGCGCCGCGGTGTCCTGTTCGTCCAGCTCGATGGCCTCGGGCACCCGCTGTTCATCAATGAACACCGCCCGCCGGATGGCGTGGCAGGACGCCAGAACATCGGTCAGGGCGACCGACACGCTCATGCGAAATAGCCGCTGAGGATGCGGGTGTAGATCGCTTTCAACTGCTCGAACTCGGCCACCGGCACGCATTCATCG
>NZ_JBFHDW010000054.1:0-11148 GCF_041584535.1 Actibacterium sp.
AGATCGTCGAGGTCCATCACCCCGGTCTGAAACCGGCGCTGCTGACCGCCGCGCTGACCCAGTTCTATGAAATCCGCGAGACCGCAGGCCTGAAGAAAAAGCCTTCGACCAGCGAAGTTCTGGATTGGCTGAAACTGCTGCTGGCCGAAGACCTGTCGCCCGAAGACCTGAAGCGCGACAGCGCCAATGCGTTGCCGAAACTGCATGGTGCTTTGCTGAAGAACGAGCAGGACGTGCATCTGTTCGAACGGCTGGCCTTCATGGCGCGGCGGCAGCAAAAAGGTTAAGCCCCCGGATTGCCCCATTCCCGCCATGCGGCCACCCATCTGTTCGCGATGATGGGGTTTTCCTTGTCAGGACGTTTGCCCGATGCCGACCCTTGATGCTTTTGTTCCGGTGATCCGACCGCAAGCCGCAGCCGGGTTTGCGGCCCGGGCCGGGCATGGGCGCGGCATTCCTTATGCCGTCACGACCGCCCTGCCCGATCACGATTGCGCGAGCGGCCCGCTGATGTCGGGCGTTCACCTTGCCGCGCGCTGGCTGTATGATCGGACGGCGACGGCGACACACTTGACCCATCCCCGCAGGAGGACCCCGGGTGCTGCGTAAACTGGCCCTCACAGTCTGCCTTGGCCTGCTGGCCGCCTGCGCCAGCGTCCCGGTCGAGGTGCCTGCCCGTCAGGATCCGATCCGGCTGGACCTGCCGCCGATGAAGCGCTTCACCCAGCCGCAGGTCACCGCGCCGATGCGCCCCAATGCCGATATTGCCCGCGATTTCCTGAACCTCGCGTTCGAGATGGAAAGCGGGCGCAAGCTGCCGATCATGACCCGGTTCAGCGGCCCGATCCGGGTGCGCGTGGCGTCGGGGGCGCCGGCCAGTCTGGGGCCGGATCTGTCGGCGCTGTTGGGTCGGCTTCAACGCGAGGCCGGTCTGGACATCGCCCGCGCCACCGATGACAGCGGCCCGGCGCAGATCACCATTCAGGCCGTGCCCCATGCCGAATTGCAGCGGCTGGTGCCGCAAGCCGCCTGTTTCGTCGTGCCGCGCGTGTCCAGCTGGAGCGATTACAAACGCCAGCGCCGCAGCGGGCTGGTGGATTGGAGCACGCTGGAACGCCGCGAAACCGCCACGATCTTCCTGCCCTCGGATGTCAGCCCGCAGGAAATCCGCGATTGCCTGCACGAGGAACTGGCGCAATCGCTGGGACCGCTGAACGATCTTTACAGCCTGCCCGACAGCATCTTTAACGACGACAATTTCCACACGGTCCTGACCGGCTTCGACATGCTGATCCTGCGGACCTATTACGCGCCGGAACTGGCCAATGGCATGACCCGCGATCAGGTGGCAGCGCGCCTGCCCGCCCTGTTGGCGCGGCTGAACCCCGCCGGTCAGCACAGCACCGGCAGCACCGGCGGCAGCCCGACGCCGCGCGCATGGATCACCGCGATCGAAACCGCGCTGGGGCCGAACACGGCCGCCTCGCGCCGCCGCTCGGCCGCGGAAGAAGCGGTGCGCCTGTCGCAATCTGCGGGCTGGCAGGACACCCGCGCCGGGTTCAGCCTGTTCGCGCTGGGGCGTCTGACGCTGGGGCAGGATCCGACCCTGTCGCTGTCGTCGTTTCTGGCGGCGGAAAAGATCTATTCCGGCTCGGCCCTGACCCGCGTTCAGCAAGCGCATGTCGGCATGCATCTGGCAGCGTTTTCGCTGTCGGGTGGCCAGCCCGAATCCGCGCTGACCCTGATCAACGCCAATCTTGCCGCCGCAGCCGCCGGTGAAAACGCGGCGCTTCTGGCAACGATGCTGATGATCAAGGCCGAGGCGCTGGATGCGATGAACCGTCCTGCCGAAGCACGGGCGGTTCGGCTCGACAGTCTGGGCTGGGCGCGCTATGGCTTTGGCTCGGACAAGGAAGTGCGCGCGCGGCTGAATGAAATTGCGGCGCTGGTGCCACGGAGACAACAACTATGATCGTCATCGCCGGATTTATCATCGGGGCCCTGTGGGGCGGCCTGACCGCCAAACGTCGCGGCGGCAAAGTCGCGGATGTGGCGCAATATGCCATCGCCTTTGCGCTGGCCTTTGCGCTGCTGGGGCTGCTTGTGACGATCGTGATCGAACGATTGGCCTGAGGCCGATGTTCCTGCCGTTTTTCCAGACCCTGCGCGACGCTGGCATCCCGGTATCGCTGCGCGAATACCTCAGCTTTCTCGAAGGCGTAAAGCGCGGTCTGGTCACCTATGACATCGAAGGCTTCTATTACCTTGCCCGCACGGCAATGGTGAAGGACGAGCGCAATCTCGACCGGTTTGACCGCGCCTTTGCCAAGACCTTTGAGGGGCTTGAGGACATCGCGCTGGACGATGTTCTGGAGGCGGTCGAACTGCCCTCTGACTGGCTGGAAAAGATGGCCGAGAAATACCTGACCCCCGAAGAAAAGGCCGAGATCGAGGCCTTGGGTGGGTTCGACAAGCTGATGGAGACGCTGAAACAGCGGCTTGAGGAACAGAAAGAACGGCATCAGGGCGGCAATAAATGGATCGGCACCGCCGGCACCTCGCCCTTTGGCGCCTATGGCTATAACCCCGAAGGCGTGCGCATCGGCCAGAAAGAAAGCCGTCACCAGCGCGCGGTCAAGGTCTGGGACAAGCGCGAATTCCGCAATCTGGATGACAATGTCGAACTGGGCACCCGCAACATCAAGGTGGCGCTGAAACGCCTGCGCCGCTGGGCCCGCGATGGCGCGCGTCAGGAACTGGATCTGGACGGCACCATCAAGGCCACCGCCGATCACGGCTATCTGGACGTCAAGACCCGCCCCGAGCGCCGGAACGCCGTTAAGGTGCTGTTATTTCTGGATGTTGGCGGCAGCATGGATCCGCATATCCGCATGGTGGAAGAGCTGTTCAGCGCCGCCCGGGCCGAGTTCAAACATCTGGAATATTACTATTTTCACAACTGCCTGTATGAGGGCGTGTGGCGCGATAACCGCCGCCGCTGGAACGCGCAAACCCCGACCTGGGAGGTGCTGAACACCTATGGGTCGGACTATAAATGCATCTTCGTTGGCGACGCCTCGATGAGCCCCTACGAGGTCGCCTATCCCGGCGGTGCCAATGAGCATTGGAATGCCGAGGCCGGTCAGGTCTGGCTGCAACGCGCCCGCGAAAAATGGCCGCATCACCTGTGGCTGAACCCGGTGCCGGAACGCTATTGGGACTATACCCAGTCGATCCAGATGATCCGCGACATTTTCGAAAACCGCATGGTGCCGATGACCCTGCAAGGAATCGAACGCGGCATGAAGGAACTGGGCCGCTAAGCGCGGATTTTCGCGGCGGTTTCACGAAGACCGCTGGTCCTTGCGCCGCTCAAGCCCCATATTTGCCGCATGTTGAAACTGACCCCCATCCTGTTGGCGCTGCTGTATGGCATCGTGATGTATCGGTTCTCGGTCTGGCGCACCGGGCGCGAGCTGGATGCGCGCTCGACTGAACTGGTGGACGCGCGACTAAAGGCGCTGACCGACCGCATGGCGCGGGCGCTGGACCTTAAGCGGATTCCGGTCAACATCTATGAGATCGCGCCGGTGAACGGGCTCGCGGCGCCGGATGGGCGGATTTTCATAACCCGTGGATTTTATGACAAATATCGCGCGGGCGAAGTCACGGCCGAGGAACTGGCCAGCGTCATCGCGCATGAATTGGGCCACGTGGCGCTGGGGCACAGCCGCCGCCGGATGATCGACTTTTCCGGCCAGAACGCGCTGCGGACGGCGCTGGGAATGGTGCTGTCGCGGCTGGTGCCCGGGCTGGGCGTGGCGATTGCCAACATGCTGACCTCGCTGCTGGCGGCCAAGTTGTCGCGCAAGGATGAATTCGAGGCCGACGCCTATGCCAGCGCCCTGTTGCTGAAGGCGGGGATCGGCATCGCGCCGCAAAAAACACTGTTCAAAAAGCTGGACGCCCTGACCAGCGGTCACCGCCCGGTCGCGGCATGGCTGATGAGCCACCCGAAAACCGAGCTGCGGATCAAGGCGATCGAGGAAAACGAGCGCCGCTGGACGGTTTGATTATTCCGCCGCTTTCGCGGTTCCGGCCTCGATCTCGGCGGAGCGTTTTTCGACCTGCTCGACGATGTGCTCGACCATTTGATCGTTGTTCAGCTTGTGGCTTTGCTTGCCCGCGAGATAGACCATCCCGGCCCCGGCACCGCCGCCGGTAAAGCCGACATCGGTCATCAGCGCCTCGCCCGGACCATTCACCACGCAACCGATGATGCTAAGGCTCATCGGGGTCTTGATATGCTCAAGCCGCTTTTCCAAGGCCTCGACGGTCTTGATCACATCGAACCCCTGACGGGCGCAGGACGGGCAGGAAATGATATTCACCCCCCGGTGCCGCAGCCCCAGAGATTTCAGGATTTCATAGCCGACTTTCACCTCTTCGACCGGATCGGCCGACAGCGACACCCGCAGCGTATCGCCAATGCCCATCCACAACAGGTTGCCCAATCCGATGGCCGATTTGATCGTGCCGCTGGTCAGGCCTCCGGCCTCGGTGATGCCCAGATGGATCGGGGCGTCGGTGGCTTCGGCCAGCGCCTGATAGGCCGCTGCCGACAGGAACACGTCGCTGGCTTTGACGCTGATTTTGAATTCGTGGAAATCGTTGTCTTGCAGGATGCGGATATGCTCCAGCCCGCTTTCGACCATCGCTTCGGGGCAAGGTTCGCCGTATTTTTCCAGCAGGTGCTTTTCCAGCGACCCGGCATTGACGCCGATGCGGATCGAACAGCCGTGATCGCGGGCGGCTTTGATCACCTCTTTGACCCGCTTTTCATCGCCGATATTGCCCGGATTGATCCGCAGGCAGGCGGCGCCGGCCTCGGCCGATTCAATCGCGCGTTTATAGTGGAAATGGATGTCGGCCACGATCGGCACCGGGCTTTCGCGAACGATTTCACGCAACGCGCGCGAGCTGTCCTGATCCGGCACCGACACCCGGACGATATCGGCCCCGGCCTCGGCACAGCGCAGTACCTGATCGATCGTCGCCGCCGCATCCGAGGTCACCGTGTTGGTCATGGTCTGCACCGAAATCGGCGCATCGCCCCCGACGGGCACCGACCCGACATGGATCATCCGCGATTTCCGGCGATAGATGTTGCGCCAGGGGCGCACATGATTGAGCGACATTCGCCCTCTCCCGGCTTGAAGTAGCTGTCAGGGGATAGATAGACCCGCGCCCGCGCCTTAGCAACGGCGCCGGGGGCTTATTCGGCGATGTTCAGCGACAGTTGTGCGACAACGCTGGCCAGTTCCGAGTTTTTCCGCACATCGGCAACCTTGTAAGTGCCGGTCAGCGCATCAGCAGCCAGCACCACGTTCTTGACCAACTCGCCACCCTGCCCCGCCGGACCGTAGGTTTCGCCGTTCACCGCGAAATAGATCGCGCCGCCATAGCCGGTGCGCAGAACCGGAGGTTCTTCGGTGGCGGGCAGAACGTAGGTTTCGCCAGCGTTCAGGATTTTCTCAAGCAAAACAGTGCCATCGGCGGCCGACACCCGGACCCAGGCCGGACGCACCGCGAAGACAACCAGTTCCGGCGCGGCCTCGGCCACGACCTGAACCAGCTGTTCGTCGGGTTCGACCTGCGCCAGCGGCGTCGGGGCGGTCATGGCCGGTTGATCGTTCAATGCGGTCAGCGAGCCGGGCTCAAGCGTCGAGATCGGGCCATCGCGGGCCACCATCACCGGCACCTCCAGCGGACGCGGGCGATAGAGGCGATCCAGCGCCTCGGCACTGGGTTGATCGGCGGTGGCAACGGCCATCGACCCGGCACCGCGATCCAGCGGATCGACCTCGGCCAGAACGCCCGGCGTGGCCTCGACCGGGGCCAGACGCACCTGTTGAATTTCGCGCAGCACCGACCAGCCGCCAAAGCCAAGCGCCGAAATCAGCGCCACCAGCACCAGAACCGAGCCAATCGCGCTGGGTTCAACATGCGAAAACGCCGCCTTGCCGCGTGGAACGAAGCTGGCATTGGGATCGGCCAGCGGATCGCCGCTGCGGGGTTTGCGGGGCTGTTGCGCGACGGTGCGGGCGCTGGAGGCGGCCTTGTCCAGACCATGCGCCACGGCAAAATTTCCCTCGGCACAGAATTTCTGATAGGCCCATTCCGGCTCAAGCCCCAGATAGCGCGCGTAAGAGCGCACATAGCCAGCGATGAAGCCGGGGGTCTCGAATGCGGTGGGATCGGCGTCCTCGATCGCGGCGATATAGGTCGCGCGGATTTTCAGCTCGCGCTGAACATCAAGAAGGGATTTTCCAAGGGTGGCGCGTTCGCCTCGCATGATGTCGCCAAGACGCAGCTCGAATGCATCAAACCCGCGAGGTTCGTCCCGTTCAGCCGCGACCGGCGGCTGTTTGCGCCTGATCATCTGCCCTGTCCCATGCCTGTTGCCTTATCGCCACGATTCCCACGAATCCGCAGTCTCGTGAACCTCTTAGGGCTTTTTTAGCATATCACAAGGCGTTTTGCATCCGCAGAAGCGCCTCAGGCGCTCATCTCGGCACGATTCAGCGCACAGTGCGACCACAGCTCATCCATGGCCTGAACCAGCGCATCAATTTCCTTGGGACCATGCACCGGCGACGGGGTAAACCGCAGACGTTCGGTGCCACGCGGCACGGTCGGATAGTTGATCGGCTGCACATAGATGCCAAAGCGTTCCAGCAGCATATCGGACAGCTTTTTGGTGTGCACCGGGTCGCCGACGATGACCGGAACGATGTGGCTGCCGTGGTCGATGATCGGCAGGCCCAGCCCTTTCAGGCGCATCTTCAGGATTTTCGCCTGGGTCTGGTGCAACTCGCGCAGCGCCTGATCGGTTTTCAGATGCTTGACGCTGGCCGCAGCTCCGGCCGCCACTGCCGGCGGCAGCGAGGTGGTAAAGATAAAGCCCGGCGCATAAGAGCGGATGGCGTCGCACATCTTGGCCGAGGCCGCGATATAGCCGCCCATCACGCCGTAAGCCTTGGCCAGCGTGCCGTTGATGATGTCGATGCGGTGCATCAGCCCGTCCCGTTCGGCCACACCGGCCCCGCGCGGGCCATACATGCCCACGGCGTGAACCTCGTCGATATAGGTCAGGGCGTTGAATTCGTCGGCCAGATCCAGAATTTCGCCAATCGGGCCGAAATCGCCATCCATCGAATAGACCGATTCAAAGGCGATCAGCTTGGGCAGCGCCGGATCGTCGGCGGCCAGCAATTCGCGCAGATGGGCCACGTCATTGTGACGGAACACCCGTTTGGCGCCACCATTGCGGCGCACGCCTTCGATCATCGAGGCGTGGTTCAGTTCGTCGGAATAGATGATCATGCCCGGGAACAGCTTGGGCAGAGTGCTGAGGGTCGCGTCATTGGCGATATAGGCCGAGGTAAAGACCAGCGCCGCTTCTTTCTGGTGCAGGTCGGCCAGTTCGGCCTCAAGCCGCTTGTGATAGACCGTGGTGCCCGAGATGTTGCGCGTCCCGCCCGAGCCGGCGCCGGTGGCGTCGATGGCCTCGTGCATGGCGGCCAGAACCACCGGGTGCTGGCCCATGCCCAGATAGTCGTTGCCGCACCAGACGGTGATGTCTTTTTCGGTGCCGTCAGGGCGACGCCAGATTGCGTGCGGGAAATTGCCCTTGCGACGTTCGATGTCGATGAAGGTGCGATACCGGCCTTCTTCGTGAAGGCTGTTCAGGGCTTTGTCCAAACCAGCGGTATAATCCACGCGATCTCTCCTTCATTCATGCGACCGACCCCCTTGGGCGAACCGCCAGTGTTTGTCTGCCGATCACGGTGCCGATCCCCTTTCCCGAACGTATCGGGCCTCCTGGATCAGCCCTGCATCCGGCAAGGGCCTGTCTGGTCTCAGGGGGTGCCGACCAAGGTCACCCTCTGTCTTCCATGTGGTCGGTTCATGGGAACCCCCTGAAACCGGACCTCAAAATGCATAAGCCATGTCCCTTATGCACATTTTTCACATTCAGGAAACTAAAACTGTTCGCGCCTTTTGTCGCGCCCCAATTTGGTTTCCTGTCTGGCGCCACATCGGGGACCGGGTCCCGCGATGTTGCCCTAACTTGCATTGACGGGCCTGACTTTGATTTCGGTCAAGTTTTCCCATCGCTCAATCCTGCACCGCGACGACACAATCGGTCGCATGCGCGGCAGCGGCACAGTCCGCCACGGCCTGCGCAGCGGCGTCTTCAGCCTTGACCACGGCCCATTGCCCGGTCGAGGCTGAAATCGCCATCGCCTTGGGGCCACGGCCCCGCTTGTAATCCTTGTTGAACGCCTCGGTCGCGGCCGAGGACAGCTGGAACGCCCGCGGTTCATGGCCTTTGGGGACGATTTCCGCCACGATCACGCAGGCTTCAGCCTTTTCCCGCCGGGCGTTACAGCTTGTCAGCGCCGCAACGCGGGCCTGTTCCAGATCGTGATAATTCGCCGCCGCCACCGTGGCGTTCGACATCAGCCCGTCACCGGGCGCCACCGCCATCGCCCCGTAATAGGCCTGTGTCGCGGCCACCTGCGCCACGATCGCCATCTCGGCCTCGCTGAGGAACGCCTGCGGCACCGTTTGCGCCGCCGAGGGCGTCGGTTTGAACAACTGATCGCGCGCGGTCGCCCCGTCGATCGGATCGGCCAAGGCCGGCAGCGCAAAAGCTGCGGCGAAGGTCAGGATCACGGTCAGGGGTCGCATCATCTTAGGCTGTCCATTTGGGGCCATGATGTTTTAGCCGTTTCGCCCCGACACGACCAGCCCTCTGGACAGTCCCGGGGGGGCTGTTAGGCTGTAAATGGCCAAACTATGCCATAGGTTTATGATAATGCCCCTCGATCCCGTCCTTGCTCGAATCGATTCCGACCTGCCTCAGGCGATTTCACGCCTTCAGGAACTGCTGCGCATCCCGTCGATCTCGACCGATCCGGCCTATAAGGGCGATTGCGATACCGCTGCGGATTGGCTGGTGGCCGACTTGAATTCAATCGGGTTCAGGGCGGAAAAACGCCCGACCCCCGGTCATCCGATGGTCGTGGCCCATGGCGACGGGCCGGGGCCGCATATCATGTTCTATGGCCATTACGACGTGCAGCCGGTCGATCCGCTGGTGCTGTGGACCCATGATCCGTTCGATCCGGTGATCGAGGACACCGCCAAAGGCCCGGTGATCCGCGCCCGCGGCGCCTCGGACGACAAGGGCCAGTTGATGACCTTTATCGAGGCCTGCCGCGCCTGGAAATCTCAGCACGGCACCCTGCCCGCCCACATCAGTTTCTTCCTTGAGGGCGAAGAGGAATCCGGCTCGCCGTCACTGATCCCGTTCATGCGCGCCCATGCGGACGAGCTGCGCTCGGACATCGCGCTGATCTGCGACACCGGGCTGTTCGCGGATAAAACCCCGTCGATCGTCACCATGCTGCGCGGTCTGGTGGGCGAACAGATCACCATCACCGGCCCCTCCAAAGACCTGCATTCCGGCATGTATGGCGGTGCCGCGATGAACCCGATCCGGGTGCTTAGCCGCATCATCGCCGCGCTGCATGACGATCAGGGCCGCGTCACCGTGCCCGGTTTCTATGACGGCGTGCCCGAATTGCCGCCCGAGGTCGCGGCGCAATGGCAGGCGTTGAACTTTGATCACAAGGGCTTTCTGGGCGCGGTCGGTCTTAGCGATCTGGCTGGCGAACAAGGCCGCAGCGCGCTGGAAATGCTGTGGTCGCGCCCCACTTGCGAGGTCAACGGCATCTGGGGCGGCTATACCGGCGACGGGTTCAAGACCGTGCTGCCGTCACAGGCCCATGCCAAGATCAGCTTCCGCCTTGTCGGCCAGCAGGACCCCGCGGCGATCCGCACCAATTTCCGCGCCTTTGTCCGCGCCATGCTGCCGCCCGATTGCACGGTCGAATTCCACGAACACGGCGCCTCGCCCGCCGGGCAGATGTCGATCGACAACCCGGCGTTCGAAGCTGCCCGCGCTGCGCTCAGCGACGAATGGGGCGTGCCTGCGGCCTATGTCGGCTGCGGCGGCTCGATCCCGATTGCCGGCTATTTCAAGGACATTCTGGGCGTCGACGCCATGCTGATCGGCTTTGCCAAGGATGACGACGCGATCCACAGCCCGAATGAAAAATACGATGTCGAAAGCTTTCACAAAGGCATCCGCAGTTGGGCGCGCATCCTTGCAGCCCTGACATGATCCCCGGCTTCAGCGATCATAGCGCCACCCTGAACGGCATTAAGATCGCCTATAGCATCGGCGGCAACGGCCCGCCGGTGCTGCTGTTACATGGATTTCCGCAAACCCGCGCGCTTTGGGCGCATATCGCCCCGGCATTGGCGCAAACCCATACCGTCATCTGCGCCGATCTGCGCGGCTATGGCGACTCGGACAAGCCTGAGGCAGGCGAAAACTACAGCTTTCGCGCCATGGGCGCCGATCAACTGGCGCTGATGCGCCATCTGGGGTTCGAGCGGTTTCACCTCGTGGGCCATGATCGCGGCGGCCGCACCGCGCATCGCATGGCGCTGGACGCGCCCGCGCGCATCCTCAGCCTGACGGTGATGGATATCGTGCCGACCCAGCACCTGGTGACCACGCTGACCGCCGCCGTGGCGCGCAGCTATTACCACTGGTTCTTGCTGTCCCAACCCGCGCCCTTCCCCGAGCGCATGATCATGGCCGATCCCGATACCTATTTCGAAAGCTGCATTCTGGGCTGGGGCGCGGCGCGGCTGGAAGATTTCGACGCGGCGCAACTGGCCGCCTATCGCGCGGCATGGCGCGACCCCGATACGATCCGCGGCATGTGCGCCGATTACCGCGCGACGCTGGATTACGATCTGGCGCTGGATACCGCTGATCTGGATCGACAAGTCGCCTGCCCGGCGCTGGTGCTGTTCGGCGCTGATGGCGCCATGGCCAAATTCTATGACGTCGCCGCCACATGGGCGCCGCGCCTGTCGAATATGCAGGCGCTTGGCCTGCCGGGGGGGCATTTCTTTGTCGATCAGCACCCGGCGGAAACCGCGCGGGCGCTGCAGGACTTTCTCAGCCGCGCATCCGCACCAGCTTGATCGCCAGCACAGCCC
>NZ_JBFHDW010000055.1:0-11100 GCF_041584535.1 Actibacterium sp.
ATTTCCCAGACCCTGACGCGATCGCATGTCATCGATGCGCCATGGACGGTGATCCGTTCGGATGACAAACGCCGCGCCCGGATCGCCGCGCTTCAGCAGGTGCTGTGCGCCGTCGATTACCCTGACAAGAACCGGAACGCGGTCCAGACCCCCGATCCGCTGATCGCGGGTGGCCCCGAAATCTGGGATGCATAAAAAGCGCGGCTATCATCACGGCAACCTCAAGCAGGCGCTGGTCGACGCGGCACTGGCGCTGATCGAGGAAAAAGGCCCGCAGGGGTTCACCCTGTCCGAGGCCGCCAAGAAGGCGGGCGTCACCCCGGCGGCGGTCTATCGCCATTTTGCCGGGCGCGACGACCTGATCGCCGAGGCCGCGCGGCAAGGCTATCAGATTTTCGCCGATCTGATGGAATACGCCTATGAAAAGGGTCAGCCGTCGGCCAAAGCCAGTTTCGAGGCCACCGGCCGCGCCTATCTGGCCTTTGCCCGCAAATATCCCGGCCATTACATGGCGATGTTCGAAAGCGGCGTGCCGGTGAATGCCTCGCCCGATCTGGCGCTGGTCGCTGCCCGCGCCAATGGCGTGCTGGAACGCGCCGCGACCGATCTGCTGCACTATCTGCCGCCCGATAAACGCCCGCCCGCGGCGATGTTCTCGGCCCATATCTGGGCGATGAGCCACGGCGTGGTCGAACTTTATGCCCGCGGCGCCCCCGGCGCGCGCACGCCGTTTTCGCCCGAGGAATTGCTGGAAACCGGCATCGGCATCTATCTGCGCGGTCTGGGGCTGATCCCGCCCGACAGCTGATTAGCGGAACAGGACCAGCGCTTGCGGGCTCCATGAAACACGGGTGCGGGTGCCGATCTCAAGCACCGGGCGCCCGACCAGATTGCGCATCGAAATCCGCACGGCTGCCGCCGCCCCGTTCAGCCGCACATCGTAATAGGTCATGTCGCCGTAATAGACGACCTCTTCGACCACGCCCTCGGCCACGCGATCAGGCGTATCCGAGCCGTTGAACAGGATGGTCAGGGTCTCGGGCCGCAGGCCGACGCTAACCCCTTTACCGCCCGAGCTGGCATGGCCGGCAGGGATCTCGACCCGGCCCAGACCGGCGATCTCCAGTTCGACCTGATCGCCGCGCTCGGACAGGATTTCGGCGGGCATAAAGTTCATCACCCCGATAAAATCGGCCACGCGCCGGGAATTCGGACGGCGATACAGGGTTTCAGGATCGTTCAACTGGGCGATTTCGCCCTCGAACATCACCGCGATCCGGTCGGACATCACCAAGGCCTCTTCCTGATCGTGGGTGACCAGAATGAAGGTGATCCCGACCTGCCGCTGCAGCTTGATCAATTCGACCTGCATGTTCTCGCGCAGCTTCTTGTCCAGCGCCGACAGCGGCTCGTCCAGCAGCAGCACCTTGGGCTTGAGGATCAGCGCCCGCGCCAGCGCCACGCGCTGTCTCTGACCACCCGAGAGGGCGTGCGCAGCGCGATTGCCAAAGCCCTCTAGCCCGACCATCTCAAGCGCGGCACCAACGCGGCTGGCCAGTTCGGTTTTGCTCAGATGGGCGCGGCGCAGGCCAAAGCCCACGTTTTGCGCCACGGTAAGATGCGGAAAGATCGCATAGGACTGGAACACCATATTGGTCGGGCGCTGGTTGGCGGGGACGCCCTCCATCACCTTGCCGTCGATGGCCACGGTGCCGCCTGAGACATCCTCGAACCCGGCGATGGTGCGCAACAGCGTGGTCTTGCCACAGCCCGACGGCCCCAGCAGCGAAAAGAACTCGCCCTGAGCAATATCGGCGCTGATCCCGCGCAGCGCGTGGTAATCGCCGTAATATTTCTGCACATCGCGCAGTTCGATGATTGGCTTGGTCACAAAAAGCCCCCGGTATCCTTGCCCCCCGCCCGCGCAACGCCGCGGCGGCGGAAATATTCAGCCACAGTCAACAGGATCACCGACAGCGCCACCAGAATGGTCCCCAGGGCCATGACGGCGGGAATTTTCTGGGGAAAGCGCAATTGGCTCCACAAATAGACCGGCAAGGTCGGCTCGGTGCCGGTCAGGAAAAACGCGATGATGAATTCGTCCAGCGAGATCGTAAAGGCGATCAGCAGCGACGAGATAATCCCCGGCATCACCAGTGGCAGGGTGATCAGGCGAAAAGTGCTGAACGCGGTCTCACCCAGATCAACCGCCGCTTCTTCCAGTGATCGGTCCATATTGGCAAAGGCCGAGGTCAGGATCGCGATGGAAAATGGCGTGCAGATCAGCACATGCCCAAGGATCACCGTCCACGCCCCCAACGGCAGCCCCAGCGCCAGAAGCACCACCAACAGCGCCACCGCCACGATGATTTCGGGCAGGACCAGCGGCAGCATGATGAAGCCCATGATCGGCTTCTTGCCCGGGAACATGTAGCGCGCCGAGGCCCGCGCCGCGCAAATCCCCAGCACCGTCGCCAACAGCGCCGTTGTGACCGCGATGCTGAGGCTGTTCAGAACCGCGCCATGCAGCGCCGGAATTTTCGCCAGTTCGCCAAACCATTGCGTGGTGAACCCGCTGAGCGGGAACGCGATGATCGTGCTGTCATTGAAGGCGAAAATCGGCAGCAGAATGATCGGCGCATAAAGAAACACCAGATAGGCCACCGCATAGATCCGCAACCAGCCGCCCTTCATTTCGGCCCCCGCAAAAACCGCCGGTTTACCCCGACAAAGACCAAGGCAATCGCCGCCACCAACAGCATCGACAACACCGCCAGCGCCGCGCCCATCGGCGCGTTGTTCAATTTCAGGAACTGGGTCTGGATCATGTTGGCAATCATCAACCCATTCGGCCCGCCGACCAGACGCGGCGTCACATAATCGCCGATGGTCGGGATGAACACGATCAGCACCGCCGCCACCACGCCGGGCATCGCCAACGGCAGGGTCACCCGCAGGAAGGTGGTCACATGACCCTCACCCAGATCGCGGCTGGCCTCCAACAGCGAACGGTCGATTTTTTCCAGCGCGACAAAGATCGGCAGGATGGCGAACGGCGCATAGGCATGGGCCAGCGTGATCACCACCGCATTGGCGTTATACAGGATGAAACTCAGAGGTTCATCAATGATCCCAAGGCCTTGCAGCGTGGTGTTAAGAACGCCGTTATAGCCCAAAATCACCTTCCACAGGAACACCCGGATCAGATACGAGGTCCAGAACGGGATGGTGATCATGAAGATCCACATGCTTTTGCGCGCCTGCGACACGCCGAAAGACACAAAATAGGCAATCGGGAACGCCAGCAGCACCGTCGCCACCGTGACCGCGCCCGCAATCCGGACCGAGCGCCAGATCAGCTTGCTATACAGCGGCTGGGTCACCGCCTCGTGATAGTTGGTCAGAGTAAAGCTTTTGTCGATGGTCAGGTAATCCTGGCTCCAAAAGCTAAAGGCCAGAATGGTCGCCAGCGGTGCCGCCAACAGCAACAGCGCAAAGATCGCTGTCGGGCTGACCAGAATCAAACCACTGGCCGCCTCACTTCGCCGCAGGCGGCCAAAACGCTGACGCAGACTCATTTCAAACGGCGACCCCCGACTATCCGACAGCAATCATGCGAGGAATCCGCGACCTGCTCAAGAGCCGTTCTGCACCCGGCCTTTTTCTTGGGATAAATACTCGCGCCGCAGGCATCAGCGCCCAAAGACCGTGCGCCGCGCCCGGTGGGGTCCCAAACGTGAAAAGGCCCGGCGCATTGGCCGGGCCTTTCCGAAAACATGTCCGAGGCGATTAACGCTTCGAGAACTGGAACGAACGGCGGGCTTTGCGCTTACCGAATTTCTTACGTTCCACAACGCGGCTGTCGCGGGTCAGGAAGCCAGCGGCTTTCAGAGCGCCGCGCATGGCGGGATCATAAAGCTGCAGGGCTTTCGAGATGCCGTGCTTGACCGCACCGGCTTGACCCGACAGACCGCCGCCCTTGACGGTGGCGACAACGTCGAACTGGTCAACAACGCCAGTGATTTCGAACGGCTGGCGCAGGATCATCTGCAGCACCGGACGTGCGAAATAGGCCTTCATTTCTTTACCGTTGACAGAGACCTTGCCCGAACCGGGCTTGATCCAGACGCGGGCGACCGCATCTTTCCGTTTGCCGGTGGCGTAGGAACGGCCCAGCTCATCGCGGACGGGTTCACGGGGGGCGGCCAGGTCAAGAAGGACGGCAGCCTCGCCGGTGACGGCTTCATTCAGCGCGTCGAGAGATTTGATTTGATCGGCCATGGGTTAGCTCCGGGTGTTCTTGGAGTTCATGGATTTGACATCCAGCACTTCGGGCTGTTGGGCCTCATGGGGGTGCTCGGCGCCGGCGTATACGCGCAGATTGGTCATCTGCTGGCGGCTCAGGCGGTTGCCCGGCAGCATGCGCTTGATAGCAGCGGTAACGACGCGCTCGGGATAGGCGCCTTCCAGAACCTGACGTGCGGTGCGGTGCTTGATGCCGCCCGGGTGGCCAGTGTGCCAGTAGTATTTCTTGTCATCGCGCTTGTTGCCGGTCATCTGGACCTTGTCAGCGTTGATGATGATCACGTTATCACCCATGTCCATGTGGGGGGTGAAGGACGGCTTGTGCTTGCCGCGCAGGCGCATGGCGACGATCGAGGCGAGACGGCCCAGAACAACGCCTTCAGCGTCGATCAGGATCCATTTCTTCTCGATATCCGCCGGAGTAGCGGTAAAGGTTTTCATGGTTCGTGGCCCTATGGCTTAGAAAAGGGGCGCGACGTGCGCCCCGACAACTTGATGGGTGGGTTCTAAGCATTTCCCGCGCACAGTCAAGCGGGCTTAAACCGATATATAGGTGTAATATCAATGGGTTGCAAAATAGGTATCTATTTACCCCATATTTTCGCCCCATTTTCAGCCCCTCGGGCCAGATCGCGCGGCTTAGTTGGACGACTAAGGGCCTAGGCGTCCTAGTTTCGGGGCGGAATCGAATAGGTCATGCTGGCACGGGCCACCGGGTCTTTGCCGCCATCGGAATAGATCAGGGTCTCGCCCACCGCCAGCACCCGGCCCAGTTTCAGCAGCCGGGTTTCGCAGATCAGATCGGCACCGCTTTCGGGTTTGCGCATGAAGTCGATTGAGGCATTCGTGGTCACCGCCAGCCCCTCGGGGCCGATCATCGCCAGAATCGCCACATAGATCGCCAGATCCGCCAGCGAGAACATGCTTGGCCCTGACACCGTGCCACCGGGGCGCAGGTGATGTTCGGCCACCAACAGCCGTATCCGCACCCGCATCGGGCCGACATCCTCGATGGCGAACTGCCCGGCGATCTGCGGAAATTCGCGCGCCAGGAACTCTTCCAGCGCCGGGATATCCATAACGGGTTTCATCCTCTTCCCCCTCTGTCGTTTGCAATCTAGACTTCCCGCAAATGGGAGGAATGACAATATGACCGACAGCATCCTTTTGCGCGAAGACCGCGGTGCCGTAGCGGAACTGACGCTGAACGCGCCCGAGCGGCTGAACGCCCTGTCCGATGCCATGCTGCGGGCGCTGCATGTCGAGCTGGGCCGCCTGCGCACCGATACCAAAATTCGCGCGGTGATCCTGCGCGGCGCGGGCAAAGTGTTTTGCGCCGGGCATGACCTGAAGGAAATGCAGGCCGGGCGTCAGGCCGAAGACGGCGGCCGCGCCTATTTCGCAGATCTGTTCATGCGCTGCGCCAAGGTAATGACCGGGGTTCAGCGCATTCCGCAGCCTGTGATCGCCGAGGTCCACGGCATCGCCACCGCCGCCGGCTGTCAGTTGGTCGCGTCCTGTGACATGGCCATCGCCGCCGAGGGCACCAAATTCGGGGTGAACGGGGTGAATATCGGGCTGTTCTGCTCGACCCCGATGGTGGCCCTGTCGCGCAACATTCCTCGCAAGCAGGCGTTCGAGATGCTGACCACCGGCAAGTTCATTCCCGCCGACAAGGCCGAAGCCCTTGGGCTGATCAACCGCGTGGTGCCGCAGGCCGATCTGCAATCCGCCACCCGCGAACTGGCCGACACCGTGGCATCCAAGCTGGGCGCGGCGGTGAAAATCGGCAAGGAAGCGTTCTATGAACAAATCCAGATGCCGCTGGATCAGGCCTATGTCTATACCGGCGACGTGATGGTGCAGAACATGCTGTATCGCGACACCAACGAGGGCATCACTGCTTTTCTCGAGAAGCGTGATCCCGATTGGACTCAGTAATCGCGGCCAGCCGCAGCGCCTGTTCGACCTTATACATCAGGTTCAGATACCAACGCGCCTTGACGTCCTTATAGACAAAGGGGCGCCGGGTCGCGGGATCGGTCGGGGTCAGGAATTTCTCGGCCACCGGCCAGCGTTTCAGCGGCCGCGCGCGCAAGGCGGCGACCTGATCGGCGGTCAGGTCGTGATAGCCCTTGACCCCGGTCCCGATGATCCGTGGCGCCAGTTGCGCTGCAAGGCTTTGGCGGCGGTGGCGATAGAACGGCACTTCGGGACAGTAAAACGCGAACGGATCGGCCATCAGCGGCATTTCCGAGAACAGCTGCCGCGCCTGCGCGATATTCGCGTCTTCGCTTAGTTGAAAGCGCCAGTCGGCCTGCCGCAGGCGCTCGACATCCAGCACCGTGATATCGAAATAACCCAGCCCCGGCTTGCCCGGTCTGGCCCGGTAACAGCGCAGGTCCGGATCAGGCATCATCCGCCGCCGATAGCGCCGCTTGCGCTGGCCGCGAATGAACAGCGGGCAGATGAACCCGGCTTTCGGATCGGCCGCGAATAGCGCATCGAACTGCGCCAGATCGGTGGCATCGACCGGACGCACCACCTGCGTGTCGTCTTGCAGCATCAACAGCCGTGGCGCCTGTGCCGATTCCAACGCCCGCTGCATGTTGATATACAACCCGCCGTGGCGATCGCCGGTGTCGCGGCGGCTGTGCCGGGTGACCATGTCGCTGATCTGATCAAGATAGGCGCAGGTCTCGGGGTCGTCGCTGTCATCGTCAAAGACACGCAACCGCGCCTGCGGAATATTGCGCTGAACCGACGCCACCGCCTGTTTCAGGTAAGCCCCGCGATTATACGAGAATATCGCGACTTCCAGCGGATATGACCCGGACATGTTCAGAGCCTATTCCCCATAAAGCGCCGCAAATTTCGTATTGGGACAATCCGTTGGCAGCCCCCTGTTGTCAACCGTGCAGGCCCGCCAGCGAACCGCGCGACAGCATGTCAATGCGCCGGCCCGGCCGGTCTTAGTCATATCCGAATGCCGCGTAATCTGCGGCAAAGATCGTGCGAATGCGGCGACGCTGACCGTCGGTCAGCTCGGGCGGGCGCTGGGCCATCGAGGGGTTGAACCGGGCATTCATTACATCAGTCGGAGGAAAGCCCGGCGCCCCGCCCAGTTCGAACACTTTCGGCAGGTCTTCGGCGATATTTTCCAGCTTGCCGATGAAATCATAGCTCAGCGCCCCATAGGCAATGTTCAGAACCTGCGGGCGGAAATGGGTGCTGGTGCGCACCGGGTCGGCGTCCAGACAAGCCTCAAGGTAATCCAGATAGATATCGAAATTGCGGCTGACCGGATTGTCGGCGCTGTATCCCAGCGCCTGAAGCGCGGGCATGTGGTTGTGTCGGGCGATATTCTTTTGATCGACGAAAAAGTTGGTGAAGGCCGAATAGGCCCGCGCCTCGGGGTCGCGCACAAAGGTGAACAGAAAGGCGCGGCCTGCCTCCAGCACTGGCTTGACCTTCGACCAGTGATAGCGCGACAGCAGCACGCCGCTCTGCGCGCGGTGAATGCTGCGCGGGTAGAAGCTGCCGGTGCCATAGTAATACAGGATCTGCGCGATCGAGGTGCAGCCCGCCTTGGCATTGCGCAGGAACAGGAATTTCCGGTCCGAGGTCATGACCAGATCGCGGTAGGGCAGCCGCAGCTCGGGTGGCTCGGCCCGCAATTGCCGCAACACCCGATAGCGCGGCGCGAAGGGCGCCAGAAGCCGGGTCTTCACGTCGTTCGAGTCGATATCGTTCAGGTAAAGCGGCAACTCGGTCACGTCAGACCCCATAAAGTGCGGCGAATTTCGCATCGAGATAATCCAGCAGCGGCCCCTCGTTCGGCGCGAAGCCACAGGCGCGCTCGATCACATCGCGCGGCTCATAAAGGCCACCGTGGCGTTGCACAGTCTCGGCCAGCCAGCCGGTCGCGCCCTCGGTATGGCCTTTTGCCAGATCGCGGTCCAGATCGGGCACCGCCGCCCGCATCGCCAGATTCAGGCACCCGGCATAGACATTGCCCAAAGTATAGGTCGGGAAATAGCCGAACAGCCCGACCGACCAATGCACATCCTGCAACACGCCATTGGCGGGCGTGTCGACCGCAACGCCGAAATCGTGGTGAAAGCGGTCGTTCCACGCGGCCTCAAGATCGGCCACCGCCAGATCGCCGGCGATCAGCGCACGCTCAAGATCAAAGCGCAGCATGATATGCAGGTTGTAATGCACCTCGTCGGCCTCGGTGCGGATATAGCCCGAATGCACCCGGTTCACGGCGGCATAAAAGGCTTCGGCATCCGCGACGCCCGCCGTGCCGAACATCTGAGCCATCCGCCCGAACAGCCAGCCGGTAAAGGCGTGGCTGCGGCCGATCTGGTTCTCGTAAATCCGGCTTTGGCTTTCATGCACCCCCATCGACACCCCTGCCCCCAGCGGCGTCAGCGCATAATCGGGGTTGATGCGTTGCTCATAGGTGGCGTGGCCGACCTCGTGGATGGTGGAATACAGACAGTTGAACGGATCCTTCGCATCGACCCGCGTGGTGATCCGCACATCGCTGCCCGAGCCGCTTGAGAACGGATGCACCGACTTGTCCAGCCGCCCGTGCCGCCAGTCATAGCCAAAGCGTTCAGCCACCTCGCGGGCCAGCTTCATTTGAGCGTCCTCGTCGAACTGGCCGCTGATCCGGGGCGCGGTCTTGCCGCTGGCCATCACCCGTTCGCGCAGCATCACCAGACGCGGGCGCATCCGGTCGAACATCGCGCCGATCTCGGCGGCGGTGATCCCCGGTTCGTAATCATTCAGCAGGGCGTCATAAAGATCACCCCCCGCCGCCAGCGCCGCGGCCTCGTCGCGTTTCAGCGCCACGACCTGTTCCAGCGTCGGCAGGAAATGCGCGACATCATTGGCAGCGCGCGCCTCGGCCCAGATACCCTGAGCGCGGCTGGTCACCTTGGCGATCTCGGTGGCCAAAGCCTCGGGTATCTTGGTCGCCCGCGCGTAGGACCGGCGGATATGGCGCATCTTGGCGGCACCGACGGGGTCCAGCGCGGCATCGTCAATCGCCGCCAGCCAATCCCCGACCTTTGGGTCGGTGCGGCGCGTGTGCAGCACCGTTTCCAGCGCGCCGATTTCCTCGGCCCGTTGTGCGGCCGCGCCACGCGGCATGATGGTTTCCTGATCCCAGCCCAGACGCCCGGCGACCTGCGCCAAGGCCTCGGTCTGGTGCTGATGCGCCATCAGGGCGTCAAACGCGCTCATGCGGCGCCTCGCACCGATTGGGCGCTGGGATATTGCGCGTTGAACCGCGCCCGCAGGATCAGCACCCACAGCACGATCGCGCCAAGCTGATGCAGGCTGGCCAGATGCAATGGCGCTGAATGCATCACCGTCGCCACGCCAAGGATCACCTGCAACACCAGCATCCCCAGCACTGCGTCATAGGCCGCGCGGGTGCGCATATTGCCGCTGTTGCGACCACGCCGCCAAACCACGACGCCAAAAACAAGCACCAGATAGCCGACCATGCGATGCAGGAATTGCACCAGCCCGGCATCCTCGAAAAAGTTGCGCCACCACGGGGCAAGCGAGAACATATCCGGCGGGAAAAATCCGCCCGCCATCAACGGCCAGTCGGGAAAACCGCGCCCGGCATCAATCCCCGCCACCAGCGCCCCCAGCAGGATTTGCAGAAACGCCAGATGCAGCAGACCGGTCGTGATGCCAAACAGTCGCCCCTCGCGCCCGCGCCGCGCCTGCATCAGGTCTTTTTCAGGCCGGCCCAGTAACAGGATGAACCACGCCAGATAGCCGAAGATCACAAAGGCCAGCCCCAGATGCACCGCCAACCGATATGAGGCCACATCCAGCCGGCTGCCTGTCAGGCCCGAACTGACCATCCACCAGCCGATCGCGCCCTGAAAACCGCCAAGCGCGCCGATCCCCAGCAAGCGCCCGGTCCAGCCCGCAGGAATTTTCCGCGCCAATGCAAAGCCGACAAACCCCAGCGCCCAAACCAGACCGATGGTGCGGCCAAGCTGGCGATGACTCCATTCCCACCAATAGATGAACTGGAACTCGGACAGGCTCATGCCCTTGTTCTGCATCTGATATTCCGGGATCGCCTGATATTTCTGGAACGCATCCTGCCAGGCCTCGGCCCCCATCGGCGGCAGGGCGCCGGTCAGCGGCTTCCATTCGGTGATCGACAAGCCGCTATCGGTCAGCCGGGTCAGCCCGCCGACCAAGATCATCGCCGCGACCATCACGAAGATCAGCATCAGCCACAGCCGGATCGCGCCACGCGCGCCCTTGTTGCCCTTGTCGATCAGCCCCGGCTGCGCTGCGGGCTTGGCCGTGTTGCCTGAACCGACCTCTTCGAAAATGCTGCGTTTTCCGCTCATGCGAACCCCCAAATCATTGCCAGAACACTAGGCGCGCAGCCCCGGCCCTTCAAGTCACTCGCCGCGTTCTTTCCACCGCACCATTTGCCGCATGATCCCGTGCAGAATCTGCACATCGGCGCGGGTCAGCGGCATGCGGCTCCACATGTTGCGCAGGTTCAGCTTCATGCCCTCGGCCTTGGTCTCGGGAAAGAAGAACCCGGCGGTCTCAAGCCGGTCCTCAAAATGATCGCCCAGCTTTTCAATCTCGACATGACCGGCGAATTCGGTTTTCGCCATCTCGACCACCTGCGGCACGATTTCCGCCGTCTGCCGCCGCCATTCATAGGCGGTCAGCAACACGCATTGCGCCAGATTAAGCGAGGCGAACTCGGGGTTCACCGGCACCGAGATCATC
>NZ_JBFHDW010000056.1:0-10967 GCF_041584535.1 Actibacterium sp.
CATCTTCGCCACCATCCACAGCACGCCATCCGGCAGGCCCGGGATCGGCGACAGCCAGCCCCCGAAGAACAGCAACGAAATCAGCGCGCACATCAGGAAGATGGCGATGTATTCACCGGCCATGAACAGCAGGTAGGGTGTCGAGGAATATTCGACCATAAAGCCCGCGACCAGTTCCGATTCAGCCTCGGGCAGATCGAACGGCGGGCGGTTGGTTTCTGCCAGAGCCGAGACAAAGAATAGCACGACCATCGGCAGGTGCGGCAGCCAATACCAGTTGAACAGGCCCAGATTGCCGTCTTGCGCGCGCACGATGTCGCCAAAGTTCAGCGAGCCGGTCGACAGGATCACCCCGATGATGATCAGGCCAATGCTGACTTCGTAGGAAATCATCTGTGCCGCCGAGCGCAGCGAGCCAAGGAACGGGTATTTCGAGTTCGAGGCCCAGCCGCCCATGATCACGCCGTAAACCTCAAGCGAGGATACCGCGAACACGAACAGGATCGCCACGTTGATATCCGCCAGAACCCAGCCGTCATTGAACGGGATCACCGCCCAGGCCAGAACCGCCAGAACGAACGACAGGATCGGCGCCAGAAAGAACACCGATTTGTCGGCGCCTGCCGGAACGATCACCTCTTTGACGACGTATTTCAGCGCATCCGCCACCGATTGCAGCAGACCAAAAGCGCCGACAACGTTCGGGCCTTTGCGCATCTGCACCGCCGCCCAGATCTTCCGGTCGCCGTAAACGAGGAACAGAAGCGACAGCATCACAAACGCGATGATCAGCAGACCCTGCGCCGCGATCAGCACGAAAGTTCCCAAGCCAGTGTTTAGAAAATCAGCCATTTTGCCTCATACCCTCAGACCGTCGGTATCCCTTCATTCGTGCAGTGAGCAACGACCACTTCCGCGTCGATCGTCTGCACTCCGCGCGGCAATGCCGGCGAGATGGTGTAAACAGCATCTGCCCGCCAAACGCCACCCTCTTGTGCCACATTTGTGCGCACATGACGCGCAAATCCGTAGCCCCGGATCAGCGTGTATTGTGCAGCGGCACATTCGGCATAGTTTGCCACGTCGTCTTGTCCGCGCGCGCCCTGCATCTGAACCACGAAATTCACCAGATCGCTGTCCAGAAGCCGCGTCTCGACGCCCATATAGGACGGCTTGAACGCGCTTTGCGCTGACATGCCCTGCCCCTCGGGCACACAGCCCGCCGCACCGCCCGCAAGGGCCAGCAGCATCAGAGGGAAAAGGCCAGTTTGCATTTCTTTTCAGACCCTTACTCGGCTGCGACCGGCGCTTGCGCGCGGGCTTTTGCATTGGCGCTGAGTTCGGCCATCAGGGCCGAGGCACGCGCGATCGGGTTGGTCAGATAGAAATCCTGAACCGCCGACCGGAAGTCGCCGCTTTTCAGCGCGACAGCCGGAAGCAGTTGCCAGTCATTGGCCGGAACCTCGTCGATGGCGGCCAGATGCGGCACCTCGGCGACCAGCGCCTGACGCAGTTGCGCGATGCTGTCATAGGCCAGCGTGGCGCCCAGTTCAGCGCTCAGCGCGCGCAGGATCGCCCAGTTTTCCTTGGCCTCGCCCGGCGGGAAGCTGGCGCGCAGCGCCAGTTGCGGGCGGCCCTCGGTGTTGACGAACAGGCCCTGCTCTTCGGTATAGGCGGCGCCCGGCAGGATGATGTCGGCGCGGTGTGCGCCGCGATCACCATGGCTGCCCTGATAGATCACGAAAGCGCCTGCGGCGATGTCGATCTCGTCGGCGCCAAGGTTATAGATCACTTCGGCCTCTTTGACGGCGGCGTCGATCCCACCAGCGGTCACAGCGCCGATATCCATCGCGCCAACCCGGCCAGCGGCGGTGTGCAACACAAGGAAGCCCGCGCCCATCTTGTCGGCCAGTTGCATCGCCTGACCCAGAACCGCCTCGCCATCGCCTTCGCTGATCGCGCCCTGCCCGATGATGACCATGGCGTTTTCGGTCTTGGTGGCCTCGGTGACCAGCTTGCTGAGGGCCTCGCGGCCTACACCGTGCTTGGTGACGCTATAGGTCAGATCGCCGGGGTTGCCGACCACATGCACATCCGCGCCAGCCATCCAGGCCTTGCGAATGCGGGCGTTCAGAACCGGGGATTCAACACGCGGATCGGTGCCGATCAGATAGATCGCTTTGGCAGCGTCGATGTCTTCGATCGCGGCATTGCCAGCATAGGCAGCGCGAATATCGACCGGCAGCTTGGCGCCATCGGTGCGGCATTCGACCGAGCCACCCAGACCGGTCACCAGCTGTTTCAGCGCAAAGGCGGCCTCGACCGGGACCAGATCACCGATCAGGCCGGACACTTTCTTGCCCTTCATCGCGGCGGCGGCGGCGGTCAGCGCCTCGTCCCAGCCCGCTTTGCGCAGCTTGCCGTTCTCACGGATATAGGGGGTGTCCAGACGCTGACGACGCAGGCCGTCCCAGACGAACCGCGATTTGTCGGAAATCCATTCCTCGTTCACGCCGTCATGGTTGCGCGGCATGATGCGTTTGACTTCGCGGCCCTTGGTATCGACGCGGATGTTGCTGCCAAGCGCATCCATCACGTCGATGGTTTCGGTCTTGGTCAGCTCCCACGGGCGGGCGGTGAAGGCATAGGGTTTGCTGGTCAGCGCACCGACCGGGCACAGGTCGATGATGTTGCCCTGCATGTTGCTGTCCAGCGTCTGGTTCAGATAGCTGGTGATCTCGCTGTCTTCACCGCGGCCGGTCTGGCCCATCTGGGTGATGCCGGCGATTTCGGTGGTAAAGCGCACGCAGCGGGTGCAGCTGATGCAGCGGGTCATGGTGGTGGCGACAAGCGGCCCGAGGTTCAGATCCTCAGAGGCGCGCTTGGGCTCGCGGTAGCGGCTGAAATCGACGCCATACGCCATCGCCTGATCCTGAAGATCGCACTCGCCGCCCTGATCGCAGATCGGGCAATCCAGCGGGTGGTTGATCAGCAGGAATTCCATCACGCCTTCGCGGGCCTTCTTGACCATGGGCGAGTTGGTCTTGACGACCGGGGCCTGACCTTCCGGCCCCGGGCGCAGATCGCGGACCTGCATCGCGCACGAGGCGGCGGGTTTCGGCGGGCCGCCCACGACCTCGACCAGACACATGCGACAGTTGCCGGCAATCGACAGACGCTCGTGATAACAGAAGCGCGGCACTTCGACCCCGGCCACTTCGCAGGCCTGAAGGATGGTCATGGCCCCTTCGACCTCAACCTCTTTGCCGTCAATATTAATCTTACGCAGGTCCGACATTGGCTCTCACTTCGCTTTCAGCAGGACGCCGATCTGGCTGTTCCGTTCAATTTCCGCCAACCCCACCGTGCAGTAAGAGGCTGGCTGTTGGGGATCGAGCCCCTGCGACAGCAAATAGTCGAACGCCACGCTTTTCACGCGCTTGCGGTCCTCTTTGCTGCTCACATAGTCCTCGATCTCGTCATCGGTAAACCCGGCTTGCTTGGCCTCGAACTCCAGCTCTTTGGCATAGCTGTAGGCCCGGAAAAGCCGGGGTTTGATGGTCTCACAGTTCTTCTGGATCAGATCGCCGGCGGCGATGACGGTCAGACCGTCGTTGATCGCTTGCATTTCGCGCAGGCCATTGGCCGAGGCCGCGCCGCCCGTGGTCGAGGCAACAAGTGCCAGACCGGCGACAAACGGCAGGGTTTTCAGATGTTTCATGCGAAATCTCCTTTCAACGAAAGGAGATGGGCGAACGCGGCTGATATGCAATAACGCCCGCAACCGGCGGCAAAGTCCCGCTGGTCCGTCGTCACATATGCGCCCTTCGCCCCCATGATACGTCCTTATTCCGCAGCCACCGCCGTGACGCGCTTGTGCTTGATGCGGTCTTCGATTTCGCCACGGAAGTGACGGATCAGACCCTGGATCGGCCAGGCCGCCGCATCGCCAAGGGCGCAGATGGTGTGGCCTTCGACCTGTTTGGTCACGCTGAGCAGCATGTCGATCTCTTCCGGCTCGGCCTCGCCCTTCACCAGACGATCCATGACCCGCATCATCCAGCCGGTGCCTTCGCGGCACGGGGTGCACTGGCCACAGCTTTCGTGCTTATAGAATTTCGACAGCCGCCAGATCGCCTTGATCACATCGGTCGAGTTGTCCATGACGATCACGGCGGCGGTGCCAAGGCCCGAACGCTGTTCCCGCAGGTAATCGAAATCCATGATCGCTTCGCGCATCTGCCCGCCGGGGATCATCGGAACCGACGAACCGCCCGGAATAACCGCTTTCAGGTTGTCCCAGCCGCCGCGAATGCCGCCGCAGTGACGTTCGATCAGCTCTTCAAAGGTGATCGACATCTCTTCTTCGACGACGCAGGGGTTGTTCACATGGCCCGAGATCGCGAACAGCTTGGTGCCGGCGTTGTTCGGGCGGCCAAAGCTGGAGAACCACGCGCCGCCACGGCGCAGGATGGTCGGAACCACCGCGATCGATTCAACGTTGTTTACCGTGGTCGGCGCGCCATACAGACCCGCACCCGCCGGGAACGGCGGTTTCATCCGCGGCATGCCCTTGCGGCCTTCAAGGCTTTCCAGCAGCGCAGTTTCCTCGCCGCAGATATAGGCGCCGGCGCCGTGGTGCAGATAGAGGTCGAAATCCCAGCCCGAACCAGCCGCGTTCTTGCCCAGAAGACCGACATCATATGCCTCGTCCACTGCGGCCTGCAGCGCCTCGCGCTCGCGGATATATTCGCCGCGCAGGTAGATGTAACAGGCATGAGCGCCCATGGCGAAAGACGCGATCAGGCAGCCTTCGATCAGCGTGTGCGGATCGTGGCGCATGATTTCGCGGTCTTTACAGGTGCCGGGCTCGGATTCATCGGCGTTCACCACCAGATAATGCGGGCGGCCGTCGGATTCCTTGGGCATGAAGGACCATTTCAGGCCGGTCGGGAAACCGGCGCCGCCACGGCCACGCAGACCGCTGGATTTCATCTCGTCGACGATCCAATCGCGGCCTTTCTTGATGATATTGGCGGTGACATCCCAATGGCCACGCTTACGCGCGCCAGCCAGCGTGCGTTCGTGCATCCCGTAGAGATTGGTGAAGATACGGTCTTCGTCCTTCAGCATAGCTTACCCTCAATTCTCCCGGCTGTTCCGCCAGATCTGATATGTCACCACCAGCGCCCACAACAGAGCGGCCAGCGCGGCAAAGTCGAACAGAAAGGCATAGCGTGCCGGCAGGCCCAATTCCCCGCCAAGCCACTGAGCCGCCATCCAGACCAACACAGTGCCGGCCATCACCAAGGCCACCATGCGGCCCTGGCGCGCCTGCGCCTGTTGTTTACGGTCTTGATCGCTGGTCATCTGTCCCACACTTGTCATTCCGCAGCCTCGGTTTCAGGCAGCGGCGACAGTGTCAGCCCACCGGTCCGCAAAGCGGTCCGGATCACCTGGGTCGGGTAATCCCGTCGTCCCCAAGAGGCTGTCACGTTTCGTCCCCCACTCCCTGGCCTTTATGGCTCAGTATACGTCACCTTTTTTCACACGGTTCGAAAACTCGGTCTCGCCACCGGCAGCCAGGGTTTTCGCCTGATCGACCCAGCCATCGCGCGACACACGACCTTTAAAGCCGGTCAGGTTTTCATCGACCCAGGCCACCTCATCGGCGGTCCAGGATGCGACCTGATCGAAATGATAGAAACCAAGGCTGTTCAGCAGTTTCTCCAGCGCCGGACCGACACCTTTGATCTGTTTCAGATCATCGGCCCCGCTGTCGCGCGCCGCGTCCAGACCGGCCGGGCGTGTGCCCTCGGCCGGTGCAGCCGCAGGCGCGGCAGCAGCAGGCGCAGCAGCCGGTTTCGGCGCGGCGGCTTTGACGGGCTTTTCAGCCACGGCAGTCGCGCCGCCCTTGCCGGTCAGCCACGGCGTTACCAGCGGCACTTCGGTGCCGTCGATGCGCTTGACGGTTTCGCCCAGATCCACAGCCAGCTGCGCCGAGGCGTTATACTGTTTGTGGCCACTGTCGAATTCTTTCAGGCTGGTCAGCCCGGACAGCGGTTCCGAGGCAAAGCGGCCATTCTGCGGGCCGGGCACCGGCACATCGCCGGCCGCCAGACGGTCCAGAATTTCCACCAGTTTCTCGGCGGTCAGGTCTTCGTAATAGTCCTTGCCAATCTGCGCCATCGGAGCATTCGCGCAAGCGCCCAGGCATTCCACCTCTTCCCAGGTGAATTTGCCATCGGCCGACAGCACGAACGGCTGGTCGGCGATTTTCTCCTTACAGACCCCGATCAGATCCTCTGCCCCGCAGATCATGCACGACGTGGTGCCGCAGATCTGAACATGCGCGACCGAACCGGTCGGCTGAAGTTGGAACATGAAATAGAAGGTCGCGACCTCAAGCGCCCGAATATAGGCCATGCCAAGCATGTTCGCCACGTATTCGATTGCCGGACGGGTCAGCCACCCCTCTTGTTCCTGGGCGCGCCAGAGCAGCGGAATGATCGCGCTGGCCTGGCGGCCTTCGGGGTATTTGGTCATCTGAGCTTCGGCCCAGGCCTGGTTGGCCGGGGTGAAAGCAAAGCTTTCGGGTTGTTCATGATGCAGACGGCGGAGCATTAGACGGCACAATCTCCCGACACTAGGGTAATGCCGCCTTCACTCGAAGAGGCATCGACGATTTCATGATAAATACGCAGGTGGTCGACGATGGATTCCAGAGAAAGCTCGTCATAACCGGTCAGCGCTTCTACCTGGAGGGCCAGATCGTCGCTATTGACCGTGCAGCCAACCGTGGTCAAAGCCTCACGCACCGTCTGAAGCTCTTCTTCGGTCGGGATGTAAGGTTCGGTGGTGGTTGCAGTCGTAGTCGTGTCCTGCGCAAAGGCGGGAACGGCCAGAAAGGCCGAACAGATAAGGGCGGTCTTGAGGATGGTTTTCATGGGTCCGTCTCCGTTGCGCCCGGCTTGAAATCCGGTCGCGTTGAATGGACCAGAGGCACATTGCCCTGATCCGATGGGTCCCCACCCAGAAGTCGTTATGCCAGCGACGCCGCGCATCAGCGGTCAATCTCTCCGAACACGATGTCCATCGTGCCGATGATTGCGGAAACGTCCGCCAGCTGGTGGCCTTTTGCCACGTAATCCATGGATTGCAGATGCGGAAAGCCCGGCGCGCGCAGCTTGGCGCGGTAGGGTTTGTTGCTGCCATCCGAAACCATATAAACGCCAAACTCGCCTTTCGGGGCCTCGACGGCGGCGTAAATTTCGCCAGCCGGAACGTGGAACCCTTCGGTGTAGAGTTTGAAGTGATGGATCAAGGCCTCCATCGAAGTTTTCATTTCGCCGCGTTTCGGCGGCGTCAGCTTGCCACGGGCCAGCACATCGCCTTTTTCAACGCGCAGCTTGGCAATGGCCTGTTTGATGATGCTCAGCGACTGGCGCATTTCTTCCATGCGGACCAGATAGCGGTCATAGCAATCGCCGTTCTTGCCGATCGGGATCTGGAAGTCGAACTCGTCATAGCATTCATAGGGCTGCGCACGGCGCAAATCCCATGCCAGACCCGAGCCGCGCACCATCACGCCGGAATAGCCCCAGTCCAGAATGTCCTGTTCGGTGATGATGCCGATATCGGCGTTCCGCTGTTTGAAAATCCGGTTCTCGGTCAGCAGACCGTCGATGTCGTTCAGGATTTCCGGGAATTCGTCGGCCCACTGGTCGATATCGTCGATCAGATCGGGCGGCAGGTCCTGATGCACACCACCGGGGCGGAAATAGGCCGCGTGCAGGCGGGCGCCACAGGCGCGCTCGTAGAACACCATCAGCTTTTCACGCTCTTCAAAGCCCCACAGCGGCGGGGTCAGGGCGCCAACGTCCATCGCCTGAGTGGTGACGTTCAGCAGGTGGTTCAGAATACGGCCGATCTCGGAATACAGCACCCGGATCAGCGACGCGCGGCGCGGCACCACGGTGCCGGTCAGCCTTTCGATCGCCAGACACCAGGCATGTTCCTGGTTCATCGGCGCCACGTAATCCAGACGATCCAGATAGGGCAGGTTTTGCAGATAGGTGCGGCTTTCCATCAGCTTTTCGGTGCCGCGATGCAGCAGGCCGATATGCGGGTCTGCGCGTTCGACGATCTCGCCGTCCAGTTCCAGAACCATCCGCAACACGCCGTGCGCCGCAGGGTGCTGCGGGCCGAAGTTAATGTTGAAATTGCGGATCTTCTGTTCGCCGGTCAGCGCGTCGTCGAAATTACCGTCCATCATGTTACACCCCTACCCTGTTTGCGTCCCACTGGACGGGACTCTGGCCCAGGCTGGCCGCAAGCACTTCAGAAATTTTGGAAACACATGACTGCAGCGCACCGGCCCGAACTTGGGCGGCGCGCATCCCGGTCAACAGGCGGACGACATCGGCCATTTGGGCCATCCAGTTCAAACGCCCCACAGCCCGAAAATCATATGCTTCAGTTATGTCAGTATTAAGGCGACCGGCCCCGGCACAGCCCGCAACGCCGCGCGGATCATCCGCTGGCGTCGGGTGGGTTTTCCCCAGCATATGCACGGTTTTTGTCACCTGTATTTGCCCTTATGCGCCGGTCTTTTCGTCACCGGGCAGGATATATTCCGCACCTTCCCACGGCGACATGAAATCGAACTGGCGGTATTCCTGCACCAGACTGACGGGTTCATAGACGACGCGCTTTTGCTTTTCGTCATACCGCACTTCGGTATAGCCGGTGGTCGGGAAATCCTTGCGCAGCGGATGGCCGCGGAAGCCATAATCGGTCAGCAGGCGCCGCAGGTCGGGATGACCCGAGAACAGAATGCCGAACATGTCAAAGACTTCGCGTTCGAACCAGTTGGCGCAGGGATGGACCTCGACGATCGAGGGCACCATCTCGTCCTCGCGGACCGCCACTTTCAGGCGCACGCGATGGTTCTGATACATCGACAGGAAGTGATAGACGACATCAAACCGGGCCTCGCGGGCCGGGTGATCGACAGCGGTGATATCCACCAGCGTCGAGAACCGGCAGGTCGCGTCGGTTTTCAGGAATTCAACCAGATCGACCAGCCCTGCCAGCGTCACGTCGACCGTCAGTTCGTCATGGGCAATCCCGTAAGCCAGCACCGCGTTCGGGCGCTTCAGGCTGATATGGGTGCCAAGCTCGTTCAGGGCCTCGTTCATGGCTTACCTCGCGATCGTGCCGGTGCGGCGAATTTTGCGTTGCAGTTGCAGGATGCCATAGACCAGCGCTTCGGCGGTCGGAGGACAGCCCGGCACATAGATGTCAACCGGAACAACCCGGTCACAGCCCCGCACAACGGAATAGGAATAATGATAGTAACCGCCGCCATTGGCGCAGGAGCCCATCGAGATCACATACCGCGGCTCGGGCATCTGGTCGTAAACCTTGCGCAGCGCCGGGGCCATCTTGTTGGTCAGCGTGCCGGCGACGATCATCACGTCCGACTGGCGCGGGCTGGCGCGCGGGGCAAAGCCATACCGCTCGACGTCATAGCGCGGCATGGCGGTGTGCATCATCTCGACGGCGCAGCAGGCCAGGCCGAAGGTCATCCAGTGCAGCGACCCGGTGCGGGCCCAGTTGATGATGTCCTCGGTCGAGGTCAGCAGAAAGCCCTTGTCCTGAAGCTCTTTGTTGAGAACCTGAACGCTGTGTTCGCGGTCAACACCGGCGGTGTTGGCGGTGGTGCTCACTCCCATTCCAGGGCTCCTTTTTTCCACTCATAGGCAAAGCCGATGGTCAGCACGGCAAGGAATACCATCATCGACCAAAATCCCAGGCTGCTCATATCCCCAAAGGACACGGCCCAGGGGAACAGAAAGGCAATCTCAAGATCGAAGATGATGAACAGGATCGACACAAGATAGAAGCGAATGTCGAATTTCATCCGGGCGTCGTCGAAGGCGTTAAAGCCGCATTCATAGGCCGACGTCTTCTCAGGATCGGGATTGCGAACGGCCAGAACGACGGCGGCCAGAATCAGCACCAGCCCCAATCCGACGGCCATAGCCAGGAAAATGATGATTGGCAGATACTCTCTCAGCAATTCATCCAAGACGGTTCTCCCTCTGTCGGCCGGACTCGGCGGCGCCTGTCATCTTTTCGCTTGGTTTACTCTGGGCATTCTGCCGGGTCAACCAAGCGTGGTGCCTGGTTGGGCCTTTGTTAGCGCCGAAAGAGCGATTTGGCATACATTTGTGTGCCGAATATTTGACGAAACTTGGCGTATTTACCCGCCCGAACCCGAGTCACCTGCCCGGCTGTTGGCCGTTCTCTGGCGGTTCAGCGGTCAGTCACGCTGCCAGTCGGGTTTTCGCTTGTCGAAAAACGCACTGATCCCCTCTTGCGCCTCGGCGGTCTGCCAGCGGTCGGTCAATTGCCGGATCGAGCGGTCGATCACCGCCGCATCGATCGGGGCGCCCAGCATTCGCAGCTGGGCCTTGGCCGCTGCGACCGCCCCCGGCGCGCAGGCCAGATAGGGGGTGACTTCGGCCTCGATCGCCGCGTCCAGATCTTCGGGCGCGACGACGCGGGCCAGCAGGTCCAGATCGCGGGCCTCGTCCGCATCGAACACCCGCGCCGACAGGAACACCCGCCGCGCGCGCGCCTCGCCCATGCGGGCCATGACATAGGGGCCGATGGTGGCCGGGATCAGGCCCAGCCGGGTTTCGGTCAGGCCGAACCTGGCCCCCGAAACGCCAATCGCCACATCGCAGACGCACATCATGCCGATGCCGCCGCCAAAGGCCTGTCCCTGCACCCGCCCGATCAGCGGCTTGGGCAAGGTGTTCAGTTTTTGCAGCGCCGGCGCCAATTTGCGCGTCTAGGTGAACCGGGTTTCGGCATCCGCCGCCATCTGTTGCTGCATCCACGCCAGATCGCCGCCCGCGCAGATGGATTTCCCCTCGCCGGTCAACACGAACACGCAC
>NZ_JBFHDW010000057.1:0-10944 GCF_041584535.1 Actibacterium sp.
ATGACCGTTTGAGGCCGAACCTGCGCTTGCGGAAAAAGTTGAAACTCATTTGCCACAAATCAGATTTACGGACGCTGCCGGTCTGCGGGCGGGATTCGCTTTTGTGATCTGAGGCGCGCCTCAGAAATGTGACCATCCGGTGCACAGGTGAGGGCTGTCCGGTCGATACTTATAATTAGTATACATATTATGCGTACACATCTTTTGTGTTAGGCTGCTGGCACGCGATCAGGCGGAGCACCCTTAATTAATAAGTGTTCTACCTTTATTGACAGCATGCTGATTATCAGCTACACCACAGCCAATTTCCGACCATCGGGAGTCGTCGGATCTAAAGCAATTCAGCCAATCTGGAGGGAACACCATGAGTGCATCAAAGGGTAAAATCATCATCGCAGGCGGCGGGATCGGCGGCGTCTCGGCGGCGATGGGTCTTGCCAACAAAGGTTATAAGGTCACGGTTCTGGAACAGGCCCCCGAGTTCGGTGAAATCGGCGCGGGCATCCAGATCGGTCCTAACGCCTTTCACGCCATGGATTATCTGGGCGTCGGCGACGCCGGCCGCAGCAAGGCGGTCTATATCGACAAGCTGATCCTGATGGACGGCAAAACCGGCGACGAAGTTTCGCATATCGACATCGGCGAGCCCTTCCGCGAGCGGTTCAAGAACCCCTATGCCGTGATCCACCGCGCCGACCTGCATTCGGTGTTCCTGGACGCCTGCCGCGCCCACGAAAACGTGGAACTGGTCAACAACGTGGTCGTTACCGGCTATGAAAACACCCCGAACGGCGCCAAGGTTCTGACCGAATCGGGCGATGTCTACGAAGGCGATGCCGTGCTTGGCGGCGACGGTGTGCGCTCGAAAATCCGCGAACAGATGACTGGTGGGGATGAGCTGAAACTGTCGGGCCACGTCGCCTATCGCGCTGTGCTGCAACTGGATCAGATGCCGGAAGACCTGCGCTGGAACGCGGTTGGTCTGTGGGCTGCCAAGAAATGCCACATGGTGCATTACCCGCTGCAAGGCTGGAAAACCTTCAACCTAGTGGCCACGTTCGAAACCGATATCGACAATGTCGGCGTCAACGAGCCCGGCACCAAGGAAGAAATCCTGTCGCGCTTTGGCGAACTGGTGCCGCGCGCCCGCAAGCTGCTGGAAGTGCCGGACAACTGGCGCCGCTGGGTTCTGGCCGACCGTGATCCGATCGACAACTGGGTTGACGGCAACGTCGCCCTGATCGGTGACGCGGCCCATGCCACCCACCAGTATTTCGCTCAGGGTGCCTGCATGGCGATGGAAGACAGCGTGATGCTGGCGCACCAGCTGGAAAAACACGATGGCGATTTTGCCGCTGCCTTCGCCGACTATCAGGCCGCCCGCATCCCGCGCGCCTATCGCGTGGTTCTGTCGTCGCGCGAAATCGGCAAGCACGTCTATCACCCGACCGGCGCCCACCGTCTGGTTCGCAACGCGGTTCTGGGTGCGAAAACCCAGGAACAGTATCGCGAAAGCCTGGCCTGGCTCTATGGCGGCACCGGCCTGGACGAAGTCGATCTCAACGCCGTGAACCAGCGCTAAGGAGGCACGCATGTCTGAACTTGGAACTCTCGAAGACCTTCCGCTTGAGTATCGCAACAGCCTGACCGAGAAAAATCTCGTTCCGTTGTGGCCCAGCCTGCGCGCTGCCCTGCCCTATGGCATCCCGGCGCGCCGGACGCAGCCGGTGCTGTGGAAATACGACGACATTCGCCCGCGCCTGATGGAAGCGGGTGAACTGACCCCGATCGAAAAGGCCGAGCGCCGCGTGCTGGTTCTGGCCAACCCCGGTCTGGGGCTGGCCAACATGCAGGCAACTCCGTCGATCTATATCGGTATGCAACTGATCCTGAAGGGCGAAACCGCCCCGAACCACCTGCACAGCCCCAGCGCCGTGCGCTTTGTGGTCGAAGGTCACGGCGGTTACACCGTCGTGGACGGGGAAAAGCTGCCGATGGAAAAGGGCGACCTGATCCTGACGCCGTCGGGTCTGTGGCACGAGCACGGCCACGAAGGGTCGGACGCGGTTGTCTGGCTGGACGCGCTGGATCTGCCAACGGTGTTTGCGCTTGAGGCCTCGTATTCGATCGAGGGCGACCCGCAGCAGGTGTGCAACCAGCCCGACGCATCGCAGAACAACTTTGTCCGGTCGGGTCTGATCCCCTATTCGGCGCTGAACCGGCCCAAGGGCCGCTATCCGCTGAAGCGGTTCCCGTGGAAAGACGTGCGCTCGTCGCTTGAGGCGCTGGCCACCGTCACCAACATGGGCGATGCGGTGCAACTGGCCTATGTAAACCCCGAAACCGGCGACGAATGTATGCCGGTGCTGGGCTTCTCGGCGCTGATGCTGCGTCCGGGTGAAACCGTTACCCCGATCCGCCGTTCGGCTTCGGCCGTGATGAACGTGGTCGAGGGTTCGGGTCAGGCCGTGGTCGATGGTGTGGAACTGAACTGGAACGAGAACGACACCTTTGCGGTGCCGACCCATGCCAACGTCAAGATCACCAACACCTCGTCGACCAAACCGGCGTTCCTGTTTCAGGTGGACGACGCGCCGATGCAGCGCAAACTGGGGTTCTTCGAAGAATTCCCGGCGTAAGCGTCCGATAAATCAGCGACAAAACCGCCCGAATTTTCGGGCGGTTTTTTATTATAAAACAATAACTTCCGGCGCAATAAACGTGTTGTTTCAACTGCAATTCGCGCCCTATACTTGGGCAACAACAACCAGCGTAAGGGCATGACCATGACTGACCTTCACGCCCTTCCGGGCCACCTGATCCGCCGCTGCCATCAGATTTCGGTCGGGTTGTTTCTGGAAAAATGCGCGGCGTTCGACCTGACGCCGCTGCAATATTCGGCGCTGCGGGCGTTGGAGGAAATCGGGCCGTCCGACCAGATCCGCATCGCCGAGGTCACGGCCATGGACCGCACCACGGTGGCGAATGTTCTGGCCAATCTTGAACGGCGCGGGCTGGTGCGCCGGCAGGTGTCGAAAACCGACCGCCGGGCGAAAACCGTGTTCCTGCAACCCGCTGGTCAGACCTTGCTGGAAAATGCGCAGGCCGCTGTAACCGCGGCGCAGGCGAAACTCCTTGAGCCGCTCAGCGCCGACGAGGCCGATCAATTGCTGTCGCTGCTGACGCGGATCGCCGATGAAAACAATGCCGCCAGCCGCTCGCCCGTGCGCAACGCGCCGCGTCCGGACTGATCAGCCGTCCGCCGATTTCTGGATGCTTTTCAAGGCGTCGCGCAGGGTGCGAACCTGTTCATCTGTCAGCCCTGCAAGGATCTTGGCCTCGTGATCCTGCACCACTTTCAGCGCCGTGTGATACAGCTCTTTCCCCGCCGCCGTCGGCGTCAGGGCATAGGCGCGGCGGTCGGTCGGAACCTGTGTGCGTTTGATCAGGCCGCGCTTTTCCAGCTCGTCCACGATCACCACCAGATTTGGCCGTTCCACCGAAAGTGCCTGCGCCAGTTCGGACTGGCGCAGACCTGCGTTATCGACCACCACGATCAGCGCCGAAAACGTGAGCATCCGCAGATCAAGCGCTTCCAGCTCGCGGGCCAGATCGGCCTGCACAGAGTTGAAACACCGCTTCATCACATAACCGATAAACCCACGAAGGGTGTGATCAGCCTGCACGGTGTCAGCTGCGTTCGCGGTGATGTCGTGATGACTGGTCACTGGCTTAGCTAAACTTCGCGTCGCGTTTTTCGAGGAAGGCGGCAAGGCCTTCAACGGCATCCGGGCTGGTCTGGGTCAGAGCGGCACAGAGGCTTTCAGTGAACAGACCGTCGGTCTCGGACATGTCAGCGACGCGGGCCAGGCCTTGGATCATGACATAGTTCGACAGCGGTGCGTTATCGGCAACCTTGCGGGCCAGTTCGCGCGCCAGCGGCAGGGCTTCGCCCTCGCCCACCGAATAATGGGTCAGGCCAAGTTCCAGACCATCTTTGGCGCCGTATTTACGACCGGTCAGCATCATTTCGGTCATGCGGTCGGCACCAAGAATCCGGCCAACGCGCACCGAGGCACCACCACCGACAAAGATACCGCGACGGCCTTCGGGCAGTTGGAAAATGGTCGAGGGTTCGGCAATCCGCACATGGGTCGAGGTGGCCAGTTCCAGACCGCCGCCGATCACCGCGCCGAACATCGCCGAGATCACGACCAGACCGCCGTATTGGACCTTGTCCATCACGTCATGCCAGCCGCGCGAATGGCGCATGGTGCCTTCGGCGTCGCGCTGTTTGTGCTCGGACAGATCAAGGCCGGAACAGTAGTGGCCAGCGGTGCCGGTCAGGATGACAACCTTGACGCCTTTGGGCGGGTAGCTGAAAAAGCTGTCGATGGCCTGCAGCAGCTCGTCGCACATGGCGTTGCGCTTGCCGGGGCGGTTCATGGTCACGGTGGCGATATCGCCGTCGACTTCGACCTTCAGAATTTCTTCGGACATTCGCTGTATCTCCCTCAGCGTTGCGGCAGGCGCACGGCAGCGTCCAGCCGGATGGTTGTGCCGTTCAGCATCGGATTGGTGGCGATGGCTTCCACCAGCTTGGCATATTCATTCGCATGGCCCAGCCGCGACGGGAACGGGATGTTCGAGATGATCGCGGCGCGCACGTCATCGGGCAGGGTTTCGGTCATGGCGGTCTCAAACAGGCCCGGCGCGATGGCCATGACCCGGATACCGCTGCGGGCGAATTCGTGGGCCGCGGGCAGACACAGCGAGGCCACACCGGCCTTGGACGCGGCATAGGCGCCCTGACCGAACTGACCGTCCTGCCAGGCCACGGACGAGGTGTTGATGATGACACCGCGCTCGCCATCGGCGTTCAGGGCCTCAAGATCGGCCATGGCGCGGGCGGCGTAGCTCATGATGTAATAGGTGCCCATCAGGTTCACCGCGATGGTCTTTTCAAAGACGTCGAACGACAGCTTGCCTTCGCGGCCAACGATGCGCGCGGCCGACCCGATCCCGGCACAGCTGACCACGATCCGCGGCGCACTGCCCAGACCTTCGACAGCGGCGTTGAACGCGGCTTCGACATCGGCGCTTTTGCTGACATCGGCCTGCACGGCAACGCCACCGATTTCATCAGCAACGGCCTGAGCGGCTTCGAGGTTATAGTCCAGCACGGCGACTTTCGCGCCAAGCGATGCAAGACGGCGCGCAGTCGCCGCGCCCAAACCGCTGCCACCGCCGGTGACAAGTGCATTCTGACCGGAAATTTCCATTCTCATCTCACTCCTGGTAAAGCGTCTCGTGGATAATAATTATACCTGATAACCATTATCAAGCAAAATATTACGGCCGCCGGTTCGCTGACGAACAGGCGGCCGCTTGACCCGCTTACGAGGGCAAAAGGAACAGTGTGATCGCCGGAAACAGCACCAGAATCGCGACCCGGACCAGATCGGATGCGATGAAATACATCACCGCGCGATAGGTTTCCGAGATCGGGGTTTCCCGGTCCATCGCATTGATAATGAACAGGTTCATCCCGACGGGTGGGGTAATCAATCCGACCTCGACCACGATCAGCACCAGAATGCCGAACCAGATCGCCACGTGCTCAAGGCTCATGCCGAAATCCAGAACGCTGATGACCGGAAAGAAGATCGGGATCGTCAGCAGGATCATCGACAGGCTGTCCATCAGACAGCCGAACACCAGATAGAAGCACAGAATCAGCACCAGCACCGTCCACGGGCTGAAGCCTTGGCTGACGACAAAGTTCGACAGTTCCTGCGGCACCTGACTGAGCGCGAGGAAGCTGTTATACAGCCCCGCCCCCAGCACGATGAAAAAGATCATCGCGGTCGAGGTCGCCGTGGCAATGATGCTGTCGACAAAGATCTTCCACGTCAGGCTGCCGGAAACCAGCGCCACGATACCCGTGCCCGCAGCGCCCACAGCGGCACCCTCGGTCGGGGTGAACCAGCCCAGATAGATACCGCCCACCACCAGCGAGAACAGCAGCACGACCGGCCACACGGCGATCAGGGCCTGAATACGTTCGGGCCATGCGACCCGCTCACGGGTGCCTGCGGCCTTGGGATGCACACGCACATAGACCGAGATGGTGATGATATAACCCAGCGCCGCCAGCAGCCCGGGCACGAATGCGGCAAGGAACAGCTTGGCGATATTCTGCTCGGTCAGGATCGCATAGATCACCAGAATGACCGACGGCGGGATCAGGATGCCCAGCGTGCCGCCCGCAGCCAGAGTGGCGGTCGAAAAGCCGCCCGAATAGCCATAGCGGCGCAGTTCCGGCAAAGCCACGCGGCTCATGGTGGCCGCGGTCGCCAGCGACGAGCCGCAGATCGAGCCAAAGCCCGCACAGGCGCCAACGGCGGCCATCGCCACCCCGCCCTTGCGGTGCCCAAGAAAGCTTTCCGCCGCCTTGAACAGCGATGTCGACATGCCGCTCAGCGTCGCGAACTGGCCCATCAGCAGGAACATCGGAATGATCGACAACGAATAGCTGGAGAAGGTCGAATAGGTTTCGCTTTTCAGCTTGGCCATGAACATGACCGGGCCGCCCATCGCGAAATACAGCCCGCCAATGCCGCACAGGAACATGGCAAGCCCGATCGGGGCCCGCAGAAAGATCATCACCAGAAGGATCGGGAACGAGACGTATCCCAGTTCTAGAATACTCAATGGATCGCCCCCTCGGAGTTAGGCAGATACTTCTTGCCGGTCACCAGCCCCATCACGCGGGCCGCCGCGCAATAGACCGCGACGATCGACGCCATGACGGCGGCGGCAAAGCTGGCCGCGTAGGCCCACCAGACCGGAAATTGCAGAAGAAAGGTGGTCTCGCCGTTGTGGACCTTGCCCATCATGCCGTCAAAATGCCGGAAGGTGATCAGCACGATCAAGACGGTCAGAACGATCTCCCAGAAGGTGATGATAAAGGCGTTCACCGATTTCGACATGAACGAGGTAAACACGTCCACCGTCGCATGGGCGCCCATAATTTGGCAGATCGGCAGGAAGGCGAAGATCGTGAAGGCCATGCCTGCCTCGACAATCTCAAAGTCGCCCTGAACCGGCCCGATCCCGGTGCCAATCAGCCCGTCGGCCAGCCCCGGCGCAAGCCCGGTCAAAAGCGACGAATGTCCGAATGTGTTCGCGCCGCGCCCCAGAACGCTGACACATACCAGTATCACCAGTATCGTCAGACTTATCCCGCCGATGATCGCCATCGCACGGGCAAGTTTTAACATCGCATTGCCCATCGCTTCCCCCTGACCTTTACGAATGTGCAAACAAAATCCCGGCGGTCATTATCTGACCGCCGGGATTCGTTTTGTTTAGTGCGTGTTCTTCTCGATCAGCGCTTTGGCTTCAGCCACCAGGCCGGTGCCGTCTTTGCCAGCAGCGTCCATCTCGGCAACCCAAGTGTCGATGGTCGGCTGCGCGGCAGCTTTCCACTCGGCAACCTGTTCGTCGTTCAGAACGATGATGGTGTTGCCGCGATCAATGGCGATCTGATGCGACGGTTCATCGTCGATCTGCATCTGCTTACCAGCGAAAGCCGAGAAGTCGGCGCCCGAGTTGGAGTCGATGATCGCCTTCAGGTCGTCCGGCAGGCTGTTATACTTGTCCTTGTTCATCGCGAAGATAAAGTCGGTGGTATACAGCGTGTTGTCGCCAAAAGTGGTGTGGTTGCCCACCAGTTCGGCCACTTTCAAAGCGCCGGTCACTTCCCACGGGATGATGGTCGCGTCGATCACGCCTTTCGACAGTGCCTCGGGCACGGCCGGAACCGGCATACCGACGGGGGTCGCACCCAGCGAGCTGAACAGCATGTTGGTCACACGGGTCGGCGCGCGCAGTTTGACGCCGTTCAGATCCGAAACCGAGGTGATCGGTTTTTTCGAGTGGATCAGACCGGGGCCATGCACCCACAGACCAAGAACGTGGAAGTCGCTGTATTCGGTGTCGAACAGACCACGGCTTTCGGCCAGTTCCCAATACGAGCGCGACACGGCCTCGGCGTTGGTCATCATGAACGGCAGTTCGAACACTTCACCACTGGGGAAGCGGCCCGGGGTGTAACCGGCGACGGTCCAGACGATGTCGGCGACGCCGTCAACAACCTGGTCGATCAGCTCTGGCGGTTTGCCACCCAGCTGCATCGACGGGAACCGCTGAATTTCGATCCGACCACCCGATTCCGCTTCGATCTTGTTGGCCCAGACGTCCAGAACGTTCTTCGGGACGTTGGCTTGAGCCGGCAGGAACTGGTGCATACGCAGCGTAACCTCGGCCGCCTGCGCCTGAGGCGCGGCGAAGCCCAAAGTCAGCGCCGATACGGCAGCACCAATCAATCCCAGCGAATATCTACGGGTAAATTTCATTGCATTTCCTCCCTGATAGCAATGTCTCGTCATTATTAAGCAATGCCCCAATCGGCATGAGACACGAATCTCAAACCTTAGGCTAGGACATTTATCGCGCCTCACATAGCATACTTTTGATTATAATCAATAACTATTAGTATGCGGTCTTGAGTTTCAGTCCAGCAAACCTTCCCCCCAAAGGCCGCTTGTCCGAAATTTTCGTTTCAAGTGCAATGATGCACGTAAAACTGCCCACTTCAATAGTTAATAAACACGTTCACTATGTTTTAGGAACCGGGTTCACGCGACCTAAAGCCGGGAGGAAATAATCCCGGTCGCGAATCCGCCCATCCGCAATTCCCCGAACAGGCGCTGGTATTCGATTTTCGGACAGCGATTCTGAACAACCGTCACCCCGGCTGATTCTGCCATATTGGCCGCATCCTGATTCTCGACCCCGATCTGCATCCAGATTGTGCGCAGCGACGGCAGATTGGCCAAAGCCTCGTCCACGATCGGCGGCACATGATCCGAGCGCCGGAAGATATCGACCATATCCACCGGGATTTCCGGCGGAATCGACGCCAAATCAGGGTAAATCACCTGTCCGAACAGCCGCTCGCCCGCGTGACCGGGATTGACCGGGATCACCTTATAGCCCTTCAGGCCCAGATATCGGGCGACGTAATAGCTTGGGCGAACAGGGTTCATTGAAACCCCGACCACGGCAATCACCTTGGTCCGGGTCAGCACATCTTTCAGCAGGGCGTCGGAATAAAAGCTCATATGCGCGGACTATACATAAAAAAAGCGCCCGGTCTATTTACCGGGCGCCAGTCACGGAACGAGGGACAGTGAAGCGAAACGTAGCAGTTCCGGTGCTGCGCTTCGTGATAGGTAAATAAGCACCGGCAAGGCCATTTCCAGTTCGTGTCAAGAAAATGTGATCACACTCTGCGCGCCGCATACAGCGCCACCGCTGCCGCGTTCGACACGTTCAGCGATCCGAACGCGCCGGCAAAGGGGATCTTAACCAGATGGTCGCAGGTGGCGCGGGTGCGTTCGCGCAGGCCCGGCCCTTCGGCCCCCAGAACCAGACCCACCGGAACATCGCCGGCCTTGGCCAGCGCGTCGTCCAGCGACAACTCGGCGGTGCCATCCAGACCCAGCAGGACATAGCCCATGCGCCGCAGATCCTCCATCGCGTCAGCAAGGTTCTGCACCCGCAGATAAGGCTGCCGCTCCAACGCGCCCGAGGCGGTTTTCGCCAGCGCCCCGGTTTCCGGCGCCGAATGCCGGTGCGGCGCAATCACCGCCCGCGCGCCGAACACCTCGGCCGAGCGCAGGATCGCGCCGACATTATGCGGATCGGTCACCCGGTCCAGCAGCACCACGCGCGGGCTGGCCAGTTTCGGTTCGCACAATTCAGTCAGCGCGCCCCAGTCCAGGGGTTTGACCTCAAGCGCAGCGCCCTGATGCACCGAGCCCGAATCGATGGGCGCGGCGAATTTGCGCGGGTCGCTGATTTCCGGCTCCATACCGCAGACGGCGATCGCATCGGCCAGCCGGTCGGCGGCGTTTTTGGTGACGACCAGCCGCAGACGCTCGCGCTGCGGGTTCATCAACGCATCGCGCACCGCATGCAGCCCGAACAACCACACGGTTTCGGCCGCAGCGGCCCGTTTGGACCGTTCTTTTTCAATCACCCAGGTTGGCTTTTTCATCACCCCTGCCCCTGCTGTTTGGGAAGCCGGACCTTGCCGCCAATACACCCCATGCGCAAGGGATTTTCCTATTGACGGTGCCGAATGGCAGTTGTATCCCCCCGCTACTCAAAGCGGCAGCGCCGCATGAGATGGGCGACAGGCCGCAAGGTGTGGCAGGGGACTGTAACTCCCTCGCGGAGACGCACGCCTGGTTCGATTCCAGGGTCGCCCACCATCTCATCCCTTGTAAAATCACCAGTGATAAAGATGGCGCAAACCGCCGTCCGGCGCCGGGCGTTTCGCTGTCTCATTCGCGCGTCAAACGGTTGACCGGCCTCTGCGCCCCGCGCATCCTGATCTTCCGGTGAAACCACCGGTCAGAAACGGGGGAGGACAGGAAATGCGCGCAGTCTTGCTGAAACATCGCGGCCCGGACGGAGCAGTGGTCACCGAAGTGCCGCGGCCCGCGTTGAAAGAGGGTCATGTCGTCATCCGCATGCTGGCGGCCTCGGTGAACCGGGTCGATCTTTACATGCGCGACAATGGCGCTGGCATCACCCATACCCTGCCCCAGATCATGGGCGTCGATGGCGTTGGCGAGGTGGCCGAGGCCAATCCCGACTCAAACTTCAAACCCGGCGACCGGGTGATCCTATATCCTTACGAATTCTGCGGCGCCTGCCGCTATTGCCTTGCCGGTGACCAGACCCTGTGCCTGTCCGCCAGGATTTTCGGCGAACATCGCGACGGCACCATGGCTGAATATCTGCTGGCGCCCGAGGTCTCGGTTCTCCGCCTCTCTGACAAGGTCGATATCGACGGTGCGGCAACGCTGG
>NZ_JBFHDW010000058.1:0-10921 GCF_041584535.1 Actibacterium sp.
CGGGGCGTGTTCATGGATCAGGCGCTGGCGATCCTGCCCGCCGATTACTGGCGCTGGTGGCTGCTGAGCCATGCGCCCGAAAGCGGCGACAGCGAATTCACCTGGGAAAACTTTCAGGCCAGCGTCAACAAGGATCTGGCCGACGTTCTGGGCAATTTCGTCAGCCGCATCACCAAATTCTGCCGCTCGAAATTCGGCGAGACCGTGCCCGAAGGCGGCGCATTCGGCGATCAAGAGGCGGCGCTGATCGCCGACCTGACCACCCGCATCCGCGCCTACGAGGGCTTCATGGAGGCGATGGAAGTCCGCAAGGCCAGCGCCGAATTGCGCGCGATCTGGGTTGCCGGCAACGAGTATCTGCAATCGGCGGCACCGTGGTCGACCTTCAAGGAAGACCCGGAAAAAGCTGCCGCGCAGGTGCGTCTGGGCCTGAACCTGATCCGGCTTTACGCCGTGCTGTCGCGCCCCTTTATCCCCGACGCCAGCGCCGCAATGATGGCCGCGATGCAGACCGACAACGACGCGTGGCCCGACGATGTGGCCGCCGCATTGGGCGCCCTGCCCGCCGGTCATGTCTTTGCCGTTCCCGAGGTGCTGTTCCGCAAGATCAGCGACGAAGAGCGCGAGGGCTGGGCAGCGCAATTCTCGGGTGTGCGCAGCTAAGCCGCAGCGTCACAAGTCGCGTTACAATTGAATACATGACAGCCCCGCACGGCGCGGCTAGCCTTTCCGCAAACGGGAGGGACATCATGGATATTACAACCACGAAATACGCGCTGGTGATGCTGGCGGCGGGGGTCGGCATTCCGCTTTTGGCAGCGCTGAACGCGGCCCTTGGCACCCGGCTGGGCAGCCCGGTCGCGGCGGCGGTCTGTCTGTTCGCGGTGGCCTTTACCCTAGCGGTGATCGCGGTGCTGATCGCCGGACCCGCCCCCCTTGCGCGGCTGCCCGGAACGCCGATCCACCTGTTCGGCGGCGGGTTCTTCGTGGCGTTTTATGTGCTGTCGGTCACATGGATCGCGCCAAAATTCGGGGTCGGCAACGCGGTGTTCTTCGTGTTGCTGGGCCAGTTGGTCAGCGCCGGTCTGATCGACCAGTTCGGCCTGTTCGGCGCCAAAGTGTCGCCGATCAGCCTGATGCGCGGCATCGGCATCGCGGTGATGGCCTTTGGCGTGTTCCTGACCCAGCGCGCCTAGCGCTGAATGGTCTCAAGCCAACGGGCCAGCGCCACGATCTCGGTCGCGCTTTCGGTGACGGTGCCTTCGGGCCCGTCCATCGCCACGCTGTCGCCGCCCAGCACCAGCCCAAACACCGGCATCGGACCACCGTGACCGCGCAGCAAGGCCCGGCCGTCGATGATGTTGATGACCTCAAGCATCGGGAAGCGGCCGCCATAGCGTTCGGTCAGCCCGGTCAGGTCCGGCACCGGCAGGGTCAGAACCTCGGCCATCGGGCCATCGCCGCGCGCCTGCACACCGTGGCAGGTGGCGCAATTGTCCTGAAACAGCGCCGCGCCCTGTTCGACATCCTGCGCCAGCGCGGGCGTCAGGGACAAAGCGGTCAGCGCGGCCCAAGTGATACTGCGTGCGATCATGGTTTCGTCTCCGGCAGTTACGCCCCCAAGGGCAACTCTAGGTGGCGCGGTCCGCGCCGGCTTTGACGCCGATCAAGTCAGACCAGCAGCCCGTTCTCAAGCCGAACCGTGCGATCCATCCGGGCCGCCAGTTCGGGGTTATGCGTGGCAATCAGCGCCGACAGGCCGGTGGTCTGCACCAGCTCCATCAACGCGGCGAACACGGTGTCAGCCGTGCCCGGATCAAGGTTGCCGGTCGGCTCGTCCGCCAGCAACAGCGACGGCTGGTTCGCCAGAGCACGGCAAAAGGCGACGCGCTGCTGCTCGCCCCCCGACAGCGCCGCCGGGCGGTGATCGGCCCGGTCCGCAACCCCGACCCGCGCCAGCAGATCGCGGGCATGGGTTTCGGCCTCGCGCCGGGCGATGCCATTGGCCTGTTGCGGCAGGGTGATGTTTTCCAGCGCGCTGAATTCGGGCAGCAGGTGATGGAACTGATAGACAAAGCCGACCTGATTGCGCCGGATCGCAGTGCGGCGGCGGTCGGAAAGCTGAGTGGCCTCTTGCCCGGCGATCCGCACCTGACCGGCGTCGGGACTGTCCAGCAACCCGGCGATATGCAGCAGCGTCGATTTCCCGGCGCCCGAGGGCGCGACCAGCGCCACGACCTCGCCCCGCGCGATCGAGATCGACGCCCCGCGCAGCACCGGCACCGCGTTGGGCTTGCCCTTGTTATACGTCTTTTCAATGCCCGTCAGGGCCAGAACCGGATCACTCATAGCGCAGCGCCTCGACCGGGTTCATCCGGGCCGCGCGGCGGGCCGGGAAAATGGTGATGCCAAAGGACAGGATCAGCGACAGCGCCACCGCCGACAGCACATCGTCCAGCATCAGCTTGGCGGGCAGCTTGTAAATGCCGCGAATGGCCGGGTCCCAGACGCCGCCGTTCGAGGCGCCGTTCACAAAGGCAAGGATCTGGTCGAAATAGATCGCGAACAAACAGCCCAGCGCCACGCCCATCGCGGTGCCGACCAGCCCGACCAGCGAGCCGCACAGGAAAAAGATCCGCAGGATCGAGCCTTCGCTTAGCCCGATGGTGCGCAGGATGCCGATATCGCGGCCCTTGTTTTTCACCAGCATCACCAGCCCTGAAATGATATTCATCGAGGCGATCAGCACCAGCACCGACATCAGCACGAACATCACCGTGTCCTCGACATCCAGCGCCCGCAGGAAGCTGGCCGAGCTGTCGCGCCACGTCCACAGCAGCGCCCGCTCGCCCGCTGCGTTTAGCAGCGGCACGGAATACTGGTCGATCTGTTCGGGGTTCTCGACAAAGACTTCGATCTCGTCGGCAGCACCTTCGCGGTTGAAATAGCTCTGAGCCTCGGCAAAGGGCATGTAGACACGGGTGCGGTCGATTTCATAGCGGCCCGCCTGAAAGATATAGACCACCTCATAGGCATTCACTCGCGGGCTGGTGCCAAAGGCGGTTTTGACCCCGTTGGGCGAGATCAGCTTGATCTTGTCACCGACCCGCACACCCAGCGTCCGGGCCACGCCAATACCGATGGCAATGCCGTCCTGAAAGCGGTTGATGTCGCCGGTGGATTGCTCGGGGTTGGCGACACGCGGGATGGTTTTCAGATCGGCCTCGGAGATGCCGAACACCTCGACCCCGGCGTTGATGCTGCGCATGGTCGCCATGACCTGACCCTTGACCAAAGGCGCGGCGCGGGTGACGCCGGGGATGGCCGCGATGCGGTCGGCGATGGCGGCATAATCGGTGATGGCGCGGGTGGTCTGACCGGTGTCGGTGACGTAAAGGCCGGAATAGACGCTGACATGGGCGTTGGCGCCCAGAATGGTATCGACGAATTCAGCCCGGAACCCGGCCCGCACCGCCAGCGTGATGATCAGCGCCGCAACCGCCAGGGTGATGCCGATCAGCGAAATCCAGGTCATCACGCTGACCCCGCCCTCGGACCGGCGGGCGCGCAGATAGCGCCACGCGATGGCCCATTCAAAGGCGGCAAAAGGGGTGGTGCGATTGGCCACGGCTGCTCCTGTCATTTTGCGCGAGAGTGCTGTGCCCATCCGGCCCCGTCAAGCGCAGGGCCGGAAAGTTTCCGTGACCAAGCGTTACAGCCCGGCGTAGATTTTCGCCACTTTCTCGATGGCCAGTTCCGGGGTCAGCTCTTCGCTTTCGCCGGTGCGGCGGCTGGTCAATTCGACCACGCCGTTTTTCAGGCCACGCGGTCCGACGGTGATGCGCCACGGCAGACCGATCAGGTCCATCGTGGCGAACTTGCCGCCTGCGCGTTCATTGCGGTCGTCATACAGCGGCTCAAGCCCCAGCGCGGTAAAGGATTTATACAGCGCCTCACAGGCGGCGTCGGCCTCGGCGTCGCCCTGTTTCAGGTTGACGATGCCGACATGGAACGGGGTCACGCCCTCGGGCCAGATGATGCCCTTGTCGTCGTGGTTGGCCTCGATCAGAGCACCGACAAGGCGGCTGACGCCAATGCCGTGGCTGCCCATCTGAACCGGCACGCGCTCGCCCTTGTCGTTGACGACGGTAGCGCCCATGGCCTCGGAATATTTGGTGCCGAAGAAGAAGATCTGACCGACCTCGATCCCGCGGGCAACGCGGCGGCGGTCTTCGGGGACCGCGTTGAACGTGGCCTCGTCATGGGTTTCGTCGGTGCGGGCGTAAAGCGAGGTGAATTCCTCCATCACGGCACGACACTGATCGACGCTGTCATAATCGATCTCGCGCTGGCCCAGCTTGATGTCGGTCACGGCGCTGTCATAGAAGACCTCGCTTTCGCCGGTCTCGGCCAGAACAAGGAATTCATGGGTGTCATCGCCCCCGATCGGGCCAGAGTCGGCGCGCATCGGAATGGCCTGAAGGCCCATGCGTTCATAGGTGCGGATATAGCTGACCAGATGGCGGTTATAGGCATGCAGCGCATCCTCGACCGTCAGGTCAAAGTTATAGCCGTCTTTCATCAAGAACTCGCGCCCGCGCATCACGCCGAAGCGGGGGCGGATCTCGTCGCGGAATTTCCACTGGATGTGATACAGCGTCAGCGGCAGGTCCTTGTAGCTGCTGACATGGCTGCGGAACACATCGGTGATCATTTCCTCGTTGGTCGGGCCATACAGCATATCGCGGCCGTGCCGGTCGGTGATGCGCAGCATCTCTTCGCCGTAATCGTCATAACGGCCGCTTTCACGCCACAGATCGGCGGATTGCAGGGTCGGCATCAGCATCGGGATGTGGCCGGCGCGGACCTGGTCCTCGTGCACGATGTTTTCCAGCTTGCGCAGCACCTTGAACCCAAGCGGCAACCACGAGTAAATCCCCGCCGACTGTTGCTTGATCATCCCGGCACGCAGCATCAGCCGGTGACTGGCGATCTGAGCATCCGCGGGGTTTTCTTTCAGGACGGGCAGGAAATATCGGGACAGGCGCATCTTTTTGCGGGCCTCTTAAAGTAAACACTTGCTCATGCCTGTAAGCGATTGGCGCCGGGCAGACAAGCACCGAGCGGCCTTGCAACCGGTCCAACCATCGGCCAAGACTGGCACAGCAACAATGGAGGCGACATGGCTCTTCCGGTTCGGGATCAGCTGAAATACTGGGGCATTGCGGCAGTGGTGTTTCTGGCGCTGCTGTGGTTGCTCAGCGGTGTGCTGTTGCCCTTTGTTCTGGGCGCGGCCATTGCCTATTTCCTTGATCCGGTGGCGGACTGGCTGGAAAAACACGGGTTTCGGCGGGTTTGGGCCACGGTAACGATCACGCTGTTCGCGGCGGTGGTGTTCGTGGTGGTGCTGTTGCTGGTGGTGCCCGAGCTAAGCAAACAGGCGCTGGCGCTGGTCAATACCGCGCCCGAGTTGCTGCAAAACCTGCAAGCCTTTCTTCAGGACCGCTTTCCCTCGGTGATGGTGCCGGGATCGACGCTGCACGATTCGCTGCAAAGCCTTGGCGAAACGATCAAATCGCGCGGGGTCGAGATGTTGGACGGGGTGCTGGCCTCGGCGCTGTCGCTGATCAACGTGATCGCGCTGATCGTGCTGGTGCCGGTCGTGACCTTCTACCTGCTGCTGGACTGGGACCGGATGGTTGCCCAGATCGACCAATTGCTGCCGCGCGATCCGGCACCGATCATTCGGCGGCTGGCCCATGACATCGACCACACGCTGGCCGCCTTTATCCGGGGACAGGGCACGGTCTGCCTGATCCTTGGCATCTATTACGCCGTGGCCTTGATGCTGACCGGCCTGCAATTCGGGCTGGTGGTCGGGGCGCTGGCCGGGGTGATCTCGTTCATTCCCTATGTTGGCGCGATTACTGGCGGAGCGCTGGCGCTGGGGCTGGCGCTGTTCCAGTTCTGGGGCGACTGGTGGATGATCGGTGCGGTGGCGGCGGTGTTTTTCGCCGGTCAGATGTTAGAGGGCAATGTTCTGACGCCCAAGCTGGTCGGCGGCTCGGTCGGGTTGCATCCGGTGTGGCTGATCTTTGCGCTGTCGGCCTTCGGCAGCCTGTTCGGCTTTGTCGGGATGTTGGTCGCGGTGCCGGTCTCGGCGGCGATCGGCGTCATCGCCCGCTGGGCAATCGCCCAATACAAGGACAGCCGCCTCTACAGGGGGATCACCGGACGCGGGGGCGATTAGGTGGCGGAACAACTGGTCTTTGACCTGCCCCAGCGCGCGGCACAGGGGCGCGAGGATTTCTTTGTCACCCCGGCCAATGCGCTGGCGGTGGCCCAGATCGACAACTGGGCCAACTGGCCACAGCGCAAGCTGGTGCTGGTCGGGGCCGAGGGCGCGGGCAAGACCCATCTGGCGCATGTCTGGGCTGCCCAGACCGGGGCCGAGATCGTCGCCCATGACGCCTTGGCCACCCGCGATATCGCCGCTTTGGCCGGGCGCGGCGCGGTGGTGATCGAAGACGCCGACCGCATCCGCGACCCAGCGACGCAAGAGGCGCTGTTTCACCTGCATAACCTGATTTTGGCCGAGGGCGGGCATTTGCTGCTGACCGCCCGCAGTGCGCCGAATCTGTGGCCACTGACCCTGCCCGACCTGCAAAGCCGGATGCAAGGCACCGCCACCGCCACGTTGGACCCGCCCGACGATGCATTGCTGGGGGCGCTGCTGGTCAAGTTGTTCGCCGACCGGCAATTGCAGATGCCGCCGCGCCTGCTGCCTTACCTGCTGCCCCGGATGGAGCGCTCTTGCGCCGCCGCACAGGCGCTGGTGGCCGAACTGGACCGCCGCGCACTGGCCACCGGGCGCAAGATCAGCGACCGGCTTGCCGCCGAAATTCTGGAGCCAACCGATGATTGACCCAGCGACAACAATCCGGGCAGACTTGGCCACAGCCAGCGAGGGAGACCGGATGGACGATCAGACCCACGACGACTGGGGGCCGTTCGGGCGCCCGATCTTCAACGATCCGTCGGCCTTGGCGCTGTCGCGCGTCGGCGTGGTCGATGTCGGATCGAACTCGGTGCGTCTGGTGGTGTTCGACGGCGCCGCCCGCAGCCCGGCCTATTTCTACAATGAAAAGCTGATGTGCGGCCTTGGTGCCGGTCTGGGCCAGAGCGGGCGGCTGAACCCCGAAGGCCGCAGACGGGCGCTGGCCGCTTTGCGCCGCTTTGCCCTGCTGGCCGAGGACATGGATGCCACGCCGCTGACCGTGGTCGCCACCGCCGCCGTGCGCGATGCCGAAGACGGCGACGACTTTCGCCGCGAAGTCGAACGCGAGACCGGGCTGAAAATTCATGTCATCGACGGCCGTGAAGAGGCCCGCTTGTCGGCGCAAGGGGTGCTGCTGGGCTGGCCGGGAGCCGAGGGGCTGATCTGTGACATTGGTGGCTCGTCGATGGAACTGGCCGAACTGAAAGACGGTCAGGTCGGCAACCGCGTGACCTCGCCCTTGGGGCCGCTGAAACTGCGCGATGTGCCGGGCGGCAAGAAGGGTCTGAAGAAACACATCAAGACCGTGATCGAAGATCTGGCCGCGCAGATGGGCACCCATCACAAGCGGCTGTTTCTGGTCGGCGGATCGTGGCGGGCCATCGCCCGTCTGGACATGCAGCGCCGCAATTACCCGCTGCTGGTGCAGCACGAATACAAGCTGACCCGCAAGAACGTCGCGGCGACGCTGGCGTGGATCGAGGAAAACGACCTTGAAACCCTGCGCGCGATGACCGGCACTTCGGCTGCGCGGATGTCGCTGGTTCCGGCGGCGGCGCGGGTGCTGCGGCAGTTGCTGGCAACCTTTCATCCGGCGCAGATCTATGTCTCAAGCTATGGCATCCGCGAGGGTCTGCTGTATGAGGAAATGCCCGATTACCTGCGCGAACGCGACCCGCTGATCGAGGCCTGCCGCTTTGCCGAGGCCAGTCAGGCCCGCATTCCCGGCTTTGGTGCGCAGCTGTATGATTTCGTGCTGCCGCTGTTCAAAAGCGCCCCGTTCGAGCGCAAGCGGCTGGTCAAGGCCGCCTGCCTGCTGCACGACACCGCATGGTGCGCCCATCCGGACTATCGCCACGAGGTCTGTTTCGACAACGCAACCCGCGCCAATCTGGGCGGGCTGGATCATCCGGGCCGGGTGTTTCTGGGGCTGGCGCTGTTGCATCGCTATAAGAACAGCCGCGAGGGCAGCCGGTTCGAGCCGCTGTTCAACCTGCTGGACGAGCACGAAATCCAACAGGCCGAGGTTCTGGGCAAAGCCATGCGCTTTGGCGCGATGTTCTCGACCGACGGACCGGAAAAGCTGGTCAGCCTGCGCTATTTCCCGAAGAAAAAGCTGCTGGAACTGCGGCTGACGCCACGGGCGCAGGGGCTGTATGGCGAAGTGGCCGAGGCGCGGTTCATCGCACTGGCCAAGGCGCTGGGGGTTGAAACCGTGATCCGGCCGGTCAAGGGCTGATCAGATATCGACCTTGCCGTCTTCGCCCGGTTCAGGCAGCGGCGCATCGGGCTTGCGACGGATGATGATGTCGCCGTTCGGCAGGCGCTCGGGCATCTCGTAGGCGTCGAAATCGTCGATCAGCTCTAGCAATTGCGTGATCGCCGGTTGCAGCTTTTCCGATAACCCTTGCAGTGCTGGCTCCATCTCGTTGGCCAGCCCTTTCAGGAACAGCCGCGCCCCCTCGCCCAACAGGTCGATGCCTTCGGACATATCGCCGGGCTTGACCGGGGTATCCTCGGCAAGGGCGGGTTGGGTCGTCATCAGGGCCGCAAGGGCAAGGGCAGAGATACGTTTCATGGGTCCAATATAGGCACAGCACCGCAGCGTTTGAAGATCACAGCGCAATATCCATCGTCACCGGAAAATGGTCCGATGCCGTCAACAGCGCGTCCCGCAATTCCGGCACCGCATAACAGCCCGGATCGTCGAACGGGTGCCAGATCCGCCATTGCGGCGCCTTGGCCAACAGGTCGGGCGACACCATCACGTAATCCAGCAGCGCCGACATGTAATGCTTGCGCCCCGGCAGCATAAAGCGCGCGGTGGCGGGCTTGGCACAGAGCGGGCCTTGCAACGCGGCGCGGGCATGCGGGTCGAACAGGCGCATGTCCTCTGCGGCGGAATCATCGCCATCGACGCCCATCACGATCTCGACCCCGGAATGGCCAAACAGTTTCTCATATTCATCCAGACCGGGACCATCGTTGAAATCACCCAGCACGATCAGCGGATCGCCCTTTTGCAGATGCATCTCGACCCGTTGCCGCAGCCAGATGCATTGCGCCAGTTGCTTGCGCCGATTGTCGATCGAAACCCGCATGATCGCGGCCTTGCCACGGGCGCCATGCGGGGCCTTGGACTTGACGTGAACACCGATCATGCGAAAGCGGTTACCATCGGCGCTGACCACTTCCAGCTCAAGCGGTGGCTTGGAATAGCGGATCAAATCCGGCGCGGCATCGATGTCGATATCCCAGCGGAACACCCCGTCGAAACGCGGCGCATCATACGAGCCTTTCTTGCCGGTCTCATCGCCGCGCGGGTCGTGCTTGGGCGTCAACGCGTCGGGATCATACAGCAACGCGATTTCCTGCTGGGTGTCGTTCTGGAATCCCATCACCGCCTTGCGCGCCCGCAGCCCCATCATCTTGGCGAAATGTTCCAGCGCCGGCACCGTCGCCCGGTGCGAGTTCTGATCCGGCGCCTCGATCACCATAACAGCGTCGGCATCCAGCGCGGTGAACACGATCCCCAGCGCCGCCAGTTGTTCGCCGCGTTTCACATCCTGCCGCCCGGACCAGCGGTCATCGTCCAAAGGGCGACCACGATTGTCAAAGAGGTTGTTGAACCATTCGACATTATAGGTCGCAATCCGCATCAGCTTGCGCGCTCCTTCGCGATTTCCTCCCATGCGGCGTTCAGGGCGATCAGGCGTTTCTCGGCCAGTTTCACCGCCTCGGAAGGCAGGCCCCGCGCGATCATCCGGTCGGGATGAGTCTCGCGGACTCCATCGCGCCACGCCTTGCGGATCACGTCAAGATTATCCTGCGGGCGCACCCCCAGAATATCATAGGGATCGGGATGCGCATCGGCGACAAATCGCGACCGCATGGTGCGGAAACAGCGCCCGGACAGGCCGAAAATCTCGGCCACGCGAAACAGGAACTGATCCTCGGCCGGGTGGTATTCGCCATCGGCAATGGCAATGTGAAACAGCCCTTCCAGAAGGTCGGTCAGCGGCGCGGCATCCCCGTTGAACATGCGGGCGATGCGATTGGCGTAATCCTCGAACCCGGCCACGTCCTGCCGCGCCAGATTGAACACCCGGGCGGCATTGCCGGATTCGGATTGCGGGATGGTAAAGACCTCGCGAAAGGCGGTCACCTCGTCTCGGGTGACCCGGCCATCGGCCTTGGCCATCTTGGCGCCCAGCGCGATCACCGCGATGGTAAAGGCAACACTGCGCTCGGGGGGCGTGCGCAGCCGGTCGAACACCAGCGACAGACCCTCGCCTTTGGCGAGCGCCGAAATTGCATCGGATATACGAGACCAAAGCGTCATGCCCCAAACCTAAGGATTGTCGCCGCAGTTGCACAGAGCTTTCTAACTGCGACCTGAGTGCGACATAAGGTCAATATTGCCAATCCTCTACTTGACCCCCGCCCCTTTGGCCCCATCTCGGTTCAGAGAAACTTATGGGACAGATATGCTTTTACGTGCGATCGACAAATTCTTCCGACATGACGCCGCTGGCGGCGTTCTTTTGATGCTTTCCGCCGTCGCGGCGCTGTTGGTGGCGAACTCGGCGCTGCAACCGCTTTATGACGGCGCGCTGGGGTCGTATCTGGCGGTGACGCTGAACG